>NZ_JAUBTB010000036.1:0-64049 GCF_036704965.1 Microcoleus sp. F10-B2
TAACTCGTCCAATTTTTCAAAACTTTAACATCCCTGATTTTAATTTTTCATCTGCCTAGAGTGACAAAAGAGGGTTATTTACTTATCGCGTCCAAGCCAGCCAGCGATTAAACAAATTTTTCACAAACGGCGTCAAACGAGTGCGATTGTAAGCATCTCCGGCTTTCCGAATTGCATCAGCTTGTGTTGGATACGGGTGAATTGTGCTAGCAATCTTTCCCAAACCAATATTGTTAACCATTGCCAAAGTAATCTCGCCGATCATATCCCCAGCGTGTCGAGCTACAATAGTTGCACCTAATATTTTATCGCTGCCTTTTTTGACGTGAATTTTCACAAATCCTTCCTCTTCGCCGTCAATAATTGCCCGATCGACTTTATCGAAAGGAATCAAAAACGTATCGATATCAATGCCTTTTTCCTTAGCTTCGTGTTCCCCAATTCCGACGCGCGCAATTTCCGGATCTGTGTAAGTACACCAAGGTATCGTCAAAGCGCTGAGCTTTTTGCGCCCGAAAAATAGAGTGTTTTGAATTACCATTCTCGCGGCAAAATCAGCAGCGTGAGTAAATTTATGTTTCATGCAAATATCGCCTGCGGCATAAATGCGGGGATTAGTAGTTTGCAAATTGTCGTTGACAAATACACCTGTGTGTGTATCGTATTCAACGCCGATCGCCTCCAGATTCAATCCTTCGACGTTGGGCGATCGCCCTGTACTCACAATAATTTCATCTACTGTTACCGATGCTTCCTTACCTTGAGATTTATAATAAATTACTTTGCCTGCATTTGTTTGCTCAACGCACTCTATTTGGGATTCTAGTATTAGTTGAATTTCTTCCCGTACAAAAGCCTCCTGCACGATTTTAGCAGCATCCGCATCTTCCTTATCTAAAATCTGAGCATTTTTGTGCAGCAATACGACTTCCGAACCCAGCCGCCGAAAGGCTTGAGCCAATTCGCAGCCGATCGGCCCTGCACCAATTACGGCCAAACGTTGAGGTCTTTCTGTGAGGTTAAAAACAGTTTCATTTGTCAGATATCCAGCTTCTTGTAGACCTGGAATTTGCGGTTGTAGCGCCCTTGCACCTGTGGCAATTACTGCTTTTTTAAAGCGGAGAGTTTGACCTGCAACTTCTACTGTATTGTTGCTAGTAAAACGACCGGAACCTAAGAAAACATCGACTCCTAATTTGTGCTGGTAGCGTTGAACAGAATCAACATCGCTGATTCCCGCCCTGATGCGGCGCAGCCGTTGCATCACAGCGGCAAAATCCACTTCTACACTGTCAGAAACATTAACGCCAAATTTACTGGCATTCCAGATGTCGCCCGCAGTGCGGGACGATCGAATTAAAGCTTTTGACGGCACGCAACCGACATTCAAACAGTCGCCGCCCATCAAATGTTTTTCAATCAAAGCAACTTTCGCGCCCAAACCGGCAGCACCGGCAGCAACAATTAATCCAGCGGGACCCGCGCCAATTACTACTAAATTATAAGAACTAGCCGGCTGCGGATTTACCCAATCGGGGGGATGCAAATAGGAGACTAATTTCTGGTTGTGTTCGTCCATCGGGGGGACAGTTACGCGATCGACTTTTGACTGCGACATTGGCAAATTCTCCTAATTAAATACTTTCTTCCAAAGCTTTGCTGGCTATCCGAGTGATCGAGACAGTAACAGCGACAGTAGCCAGAAAACTGATAATATTAATCAACCATTTTACGGCGGCATCTTGAGGACTTGCATACACAGTTGCCGTGCCTATCGCAGCCACCTCTCCCACCAAAGAACCCGAGTAAACGTACATAATTGTACCCGGTATCATGCCAAAGGAACCCAGCACGTAATCTTTCAAAGAAACCTGAGTGATTCCCAGAGCGTAATTCAATAAATTGAAAGGAAATAAAGGACAAAGACGAGTCAAAAAAACTATTTTTAATCCTTGTTGGGAAACTGCGCGATCGAGAGCTTTAAACTTGGGGTGAGATTCCATATATTTTACCACGCGATCGCGGCACCAATAGCGCCCGATCGCAAAAGCAAATACAGCACCTAAAATGGACGCCGCAAATACGTAAACTGAACCCCACCACAAACCAAAAATCGCCCCCCCTCCCAGCGTCAGTACCGAACCCGGTACAAACAGCACAGTAGCCAAGTTATAAGTAGCGACAAAAGCCACTGGCCCCCACCACCCTAAATCCTCGATCCGCATTAACAGAGTTCTCAAAACATCTTGAACGTAGGCAGATCTAGTTGCTACAATCAAGAGAGCAAGCAAAAGGGCGATCGAAAAAAACAACACGATGCGTTTAAGTTTTACCCTAGCATAATCTTGGATTCGTTCTTTTGCCATGATTCACCCGCAAATATTTATCAGCATTATACTCGCAACTTAAATTATTACTGTAAACTACCCTAAAAGCGATCGTCATGACACAAAAAACCCAACTTCCAATCCCCGAACATTTCGACCCCAAAAAAGTAGGCGAAGTCTGGCGAGTCCCCTACCGAGAACGCGCCGCCCAAGCGAAAGATTGGGCAAAGCAGCACAGCATCCAGCCAGCCTCCAGCGACAAAAACCGCATTTGTTTGCTGATAATCGATGCCCAAAATACCTTTTGTTTGCCCGAATTTGAACTATTTGTTGGCGGGCGTTCCGGTAGCGGTGCAGTTGATGACAACCTGCGGCTGTGCGAATTTATTTACCGCAATTTAAACGCAATTACAACCATTGCGCCAACAATGGATACCCACACCGCCATGCAAATTTTTCATCCAATCTTTTGGATAAACGAAGCAGGCGAACACCCCCTACCCGCCGCCACTTCTATTACACTAGAGGATGTCCAAAAAAGCATTTGGAAAGTCAATCCCGCCATCGCCCACAGCATCAGCGGGGCTAATTTTTCAGCACTGGAAAAACAGGCTTGCCACTACGTCAAAAAACTCAGCGACGATGGGAAATATCCCCTGACAATTTGGCCCTATCACTCGATGCTGGGTGGCATCGGACACGCGCTGGTTTCTGCTGTGGAAGAAGCAGTATTTTTTCATACTATCGCCCGCAACAGCCAAGCACTTTTTGAAATCAAAGGCGGGAATCCACTGACAGAAAACTATTCGGTTTTGCGACCGGAAGTTTTAGATGGGTTCGACGGCAACCCGATTGCGGAAAAGAATACTAAGTTTATGGATAAATTACTCAATTTTGATGCAGTAATTATTGCCGGACAAGCCAAAAGTCACTGCGTTGCTTGGACAATTGATGATTTGTTAACGGAAATTTGGGCGCGAGATACGAATTTGGCAAAGAAGGTTTATTTGCTAGAAGATTGCACTTCGCCTGTGGTGGTTCCGGGTGTTGTTGATTTTACGGAACAAGCAGATGCAGCTTATCAAAAATTTGCGGCGGCGGGAATGAATATTGTTCAATCTACTGAGTTAATTCTGGGCGATTAAAGACGATCGTTTTCTGTTGGGGTTTTCAGTGCAAAAAAATATACATGATTAATCAGAGGCGGTAATTTTTGTTCCCTTGGCACTCTGCTGCGATCGCATTTAACTGATAGCTTATGATATCATATCGGAAACGCACACTGACTATATAAGTTTAATCAAGGAGTTTCCCGATGACTGAAAGCGAAATTTATAGTGTTGTTCTGTTTCGGGAGGCGAGTGTTCAAGCAATTTCAAAACTCTCGGTGGCCATCGCCACGACTCTTCTGAGCACATTTGTAACTGCAACCCAAGCCTACGCAGTTCCCGTCACCTACGATTTCACCATCACTGTTACCAAAGGCGGTTTAGCGGGCAATACATTCGACGGTTCTTTCAGCTACGATGATGCAAAATTGAAGGGAACGGGAGTGGAAGAATTGGGAATTACTGAGGGATTAACGACCTGCCTAAATTACCTGGGACGCACTTATCGCGAAACCGATGATACCAGTTATCCTAACTTTCCCACACTCAGATTTGAGGATGGTAAGATTACACAACTAAACTTTTGGATTCAGCCGAATCAGCGAGTTAATTGGTGGAATTTACCTGGATGGGAAGTCAAGCTGTCTGAGCCTAAAAGGAGCGATTCAACTGTTCCCAACTGTCAAAAACGGTGAGGCGCGGCTAAGGTGCGATCGACCGTAAGAATAGAGGAGGAATTAGATGCAACTGCCTACGCTTACGGTAATTTCATGCAGCCACGCTACCAAGCGATTAAAAGGGCGGGTTTTGGAGATTGGAGATTGTTGGCAGATATTTTTCGTGAGGGGATCCCCTACGGTATTAGGGGTAATAGACCGGACATAATATGATTCAACTATTGGTTGAAAAAAACTGCATGATTCATATTTTCTGTCGGTCAATAGTGCGTCTGCGGTTGATGATTTTCAATAACTATTTCCCATCCAATCTCGGAACACCCTCCAAAAAAGAGCCGCTCAACATTAATTCAGTCATCCTATCTAGTGTACCGCTGACTTGCAATTTTTTATCGGTTTGAAAGCGCTCTATATCTGCTTTTAAATTGCCGGTATTATATCCTAATAGACTCAAATAGTCAATAGCTTGTTTGTCACTTAACAAGATATCCGCAGACCGGAAAATCGGCACGTATTGATCGCGCCAAATCTGGGCAAAAGTTGCCCTATCTAAATAGAAAATCCTGCCCCGCGCCGGGTCTCCAATGGCAGCTACACTGTCATTCATTCCCAGCAAAGCCACCGCGTGCGGTAGCTTCCGAGGGCCGTCAAACAGCCAAACTGCTAGCACTCCGGGGCGATTAATTTGCTGAATTTGCTCCCAAGTTGGCGTTAGTTCGATCGCATTTACGCCCAAAGCTCTTGCTGCCACAATTATTTGTGGCATGGAAGTTCCCAAGCGACTCGTACCGGCAAAACGCGCTACACTCGATTCCGTCGCATCGATTCCCCAACGCCTTAACACTGTTGCTAGCGCCGCCGGCGCACAACTGCTGTTAGATGTTTGTCGAAACACACCGTTTGGCTGCAAATTATCGATTAAATCAGCATAAATTGGCGCCATAAAATAGTTTTCAGCGCCTGTAAATCCTGCCAATCCCAAGCAACCAATTAAGATTACTGCGATTACTTGCGATCGCGCTGTCAACCAACTTATACTAAACCCAATACCGCAGACTCCCATCAACATCGCCCTCAGCAAAGTCCAAGTAACTTGCATCCCGTGAAAGCGCCACTCGATAGGCAAAGCTGGCATTTGAGGTAGATTTAGAGCCAGTAGCAACAAGGCAATATAAAAACCCAAAAACAGCAGGGCGATGGAATTTCTGCCCTTAAACAAATCATTAGCCGTCACTCCAGAGCGAACTAACACCCGCCCGAACCGCATTCCCCAGACAAACAGCACCGAACCCAGCACCAGCGTCACAAGTATTTCCATAAGTTCAGAATATGGTCGCTTAACTAGGTTGTAACATTTATGCGATCGACTTGGAGGCAAATCAAGAGTGGGAGAGAGGAAGAGTGGGGGAGAGAATTTGACGATGTTTGGGTTTCGTTCCTCAATTTATCGCTACAATCGAATAAACAGGATTTATCCAAAATCGCAGCCGGTAAAACCACCATCAATCCTAAAGGCTTTGACCTGCATAGCTTGCTCGACATTAAGTTTTGCCAGATTTTTCTTGATCGGTCAGAGTCAATGGTTGAGTTAGTAAAGCAAGGAAAGCAAAAAGAAGCGCGGGAAGTTTTTTCCACCAAAAAAGGGGCATTAATTGTGAATGAGTATTAGGAATTAAATAACTACTTTGGTGAAAAAGAGCAGAAAATTATTGAGGCTGCAACTTCCAACGCAAAAGTAAACAACTAATTGAGGAGTAAAAATTTAAATGTCGCCAAACATTATTCGGCTTAGTAAAGTAGTTCCGTTGGGCTTCGGCTCTATTTTTTTGTTAATGATTGGTATCGGATTCACAACTAAATTGAGTATGGATAATTTAGCCGAATCTATTGAGTGGCAAACGCACACTTATGTAGTCAAGACAAATTTGCAAGCCCTAGAAAAAAATTTAGTGGATGCTGAAACAGGACAGCGCGGGTTTATCTTCACGGGTAAGGAGGAATTTTTAGAACCTTATAAAAAGGGGACAATCGCCTTTAATCAAATAGCAAATGAGACAAAAAAGTTAATAAAAGATAATCCAGAACAAGTTAAAAGATTAGAGCAAATTGAAAAATTGGCTCAGCAAAAACTAGATGAATTAGCGGAAACGATATCTCTGAAAAGAGCTGGAAAAGAACCTGAACTAAGAACATTGGTGATTTCAGGTAAAGGCAAGATATTTATGGATGAAATCAGGGATAAGCTGGCAGAAATGCTTAAGCTAGAAGATAATCTACTGCTTCAAAGAACAAAAATAGCAAAACAGTCGGAGCAATTAGCGACGACTGTTTCTATGGGAGGTACGGTTGTTGGTCTAGTATTGGGTTCATTTATTGTATTATTTATTTTTTATAAAATTATCCGACCAATCAATCAGGTAGCAAATTCGATCGCCAGTTCTTCCACAGAGATTGCTGCCACAGTTGAACAACAGGAACGCACCGCCGCACAGCAATCTAGCTCTGTAAATCAAACTACAATCACAATGGATGAGTTGGGCGCGGCTTCCCAACAATCAGCCCAGCAAGCCCAAGCTGGTGCGGAATCTGCACGGCAAGCTTTAAAGATCGCTGAAAAGGGAACCCTAGCAGTGGAGCAAACCCTGGAATCGATGAGAATTTTGAAAGGAAATGTCGGGGCAATGGCGGCACAAATTCTGCGATTGAGCGAACAAACCCATCAGATTGGCAATATCTCTAGTGATGTTACAGATTTAGCCAATCAAACAAATATGCTGGCACTGAATGCCTCAGTAGAAGCAGTCCGGGCGGGCGAAAACGCCAAAGGTTTTACTGTCATAGCCACAGAAATCCGCAAACTAGCAGATCAAAGTAAGAAATCAGCAGAGAAGATTAACCGCCTTGTCGATGATATTAAGAATGCGATCGATTCCACCGTAACGGCGACAAAGGAAGGTACTAAAACAGTAGAAGAAGGAACCAAAATTAGTCAAGAAACAGCAGCAGCTTTCTCGGCAGTAGCAAATGCTGTTAACAATGTGGTATTGAACAATCAACAAATTTCTCTAACTGCCCAACAACAAGCAGTTGCTATTCAACAAGTAGTCGATGCTATGAACAGCCTCAACCTAGCGGCAAAAGAAACCGCTAGTGGTATTACTCAAACCAAATTAGGCACTCAACAATTGAACGATGCCGCCCAAAATCTCAATTCAATTGTCTAAAGGGCGCTTAGTCTTTTGGGTGAGCCGACTAGCAATTGATAGCATTGAGTCATGAATTGATCTCGCTGCCATCCCAGCTTGTCAAACCGCCTGCATCCAAGTTAAAATGATCGCAGGCGATGGCATCGCGAAAGCCAGGGCGATGGAATTTCTGCCCTTAAACAAATCATTAGCCGTCACTCCAGATCCATTGGTGACAAGTTAAGACTTAATTGCATTTGTCAATCAGTAATATTACTCAAAAAAACTGCTTTTTTAGGAGTGGAAAATTCACGATTCGAGAGGGAGTAGGTATAAATATCACCCTCGGCAAGATCGCACGATCGCCCAAATCTCAGTTTTGAGCCCAAAATCCGAGTAAATCTCGAGCATAATTGCTGATTGACAAATGCTTTTTAGCTCAACTTGTTACCAATGCTCCAGATCGAACTAACACCCGCCCGAAGCGCATTCCCCAGACCAACAGCACCGAACCCAGCCCTGCCTTGCTAAGGGGGGGGAGTAATAGTTAGCCCCTTGCGGGGGAGTAAAAGTTTCTATAATCAAAAATCGAGTGGCTTGTTTGTATGTGATGATAACGGGATATTCCCCGCGAAGTTTGCAGGATCGAGACCCGTTTTTGGCGGTTTTGCAAAATGATGCTGTTTTTGTGCGCGATCGCACTTCTGCGATTCCCAAGCAGCTAACCACAGTTATCGATCGCGCTTTAATTGACAATCCTGAAATTTATTATCAAAGTGCGGCTGAATTTAAACAAGCCCTGTTCAATAGTATATCGTAAATTATGGTTCGACTACCAATAGGTTTTCAGAAACCCGGTTTCTTCAAAAAACCGGGTTTTTTGGTAGGGAACATCTCATATTTGTAAAAACACTTCTTCTGGCTCCTTCCTTCTTCCTCTTTCCTTCTTCCTCTTTCCTTCTTCCTCTTTCCTTCTTCCTCTTTCCTTCTTCCTCTTTCCTCCTGCCTGCTGCCTCCTGCCTTAAAACTCCAATTTCTAGCTTAACTGCAAAAGTGAGATGCTCCCTTTTGGTATTCTCAATCTGCCATCACACACAATACATACTCTCCTTGATTTACTGAGTGATTGGTCGAAACATCAAAAATGAAAAGATCCGACTCAGCACAAACATCAACCAAAGTCGGAAATTCCCCATTCTTATTAAAGCTGAGAATTTGATAAAGCCGATCGCCCTTTTTGACATAACTCCCCAATTGCACTCGATTTTGAATCATCCCGCCCGCCGGCGCATAGTAGGTGTTCAGCGAATGCTTGGGGGTGAAAATAACTTGATGATTCGCAGTTGCCGGGAGAGGGAATCCATCTATTTTCAATAAACCCTTACTTGCTAAGTAATTTTTGATGCCCCGCAAGCCATTCGCCACCGACTGGGGATTCATTTCCATCCCCGAACCTAATTCTAAAGTCCAAGCTTCCACGTCAAATTTGAGTGCACTTCCCAACTCTGCCAAAACCTTCTCCAAAGCCAGCCAAGGCTTGAGAAACGCCTCGTCAAAAGCATCGCCGTCGTACTCGTCCATCAAGATTGCGCGATCGAGCAAAAAAGCTTTTGCACTCTCCTCGCGGGAATTAAAACAGTAAAGGTAATCTAAACTTTGATTCGTAGAACTGTGCAAATCCAGCACATAATCCGCATCCAAACACAAAGATTGTAGCTGATATCGGTAAAGTTCGCTGTAGGGGCGGCAACTAGGAGCATTAATTTTTGCCAACTCTTTGGCAAAACTCAAAGCAATCGCTTTTCTGTAATTCACTTTGACAGTATCGGCATCGAGATGGATGTGAGACTTAGCAAAACCCAGAATATCTTCCCCTTGTTTTTCAAAATCCCAGAAAATCCGGTTCCAATTTACCCCATCATAAAGATTGTAGCGACCAGGAGAAAAATGGTGCGATCGCTGACTGACACCCACAGGATTGCAAACAGGAACCAGCCAAATTTCCCCGCTTAACTGACTGCTGTCCAAAGACCTTAAAAACTCAATTAATTGGTAAATCACAGCATTACCGCTAATCTCAGCGCCGTGGAGGTTAGATTGGAGATAAGCTTTTTTGCCGGGAATCGCACCTTGGAACTGATAGACTTGCAGTGAAAGCCGATCGCCCGAAGCAAGCTGCACCACAGGAATAGTCGAAATAACTGGAATCATAGAGAAGGAAGAAGAAAGAAGGAAGAAGGAAGAAGGAAGAGGGAAGACGGAAGAAGGAAGAAGGAAGAGGGAAGACGGAAGAAGGCAAAAATTTTTTCTTTATTCTGCCAACTGCCAACTGCCAACTGCCAACAGACTTATTCCTTCATAGCCGATTTGGTGGCGAAGGTTTAAAATCAGTACAGTCCTCTGCTGATTTGCTTTTAGCAAGATTTCAGCATACTTACCCTGAAACCTGATAATAATCCTTGTGCCAGACACTGCCCAGAACCGCCCAGAGCTGGATCTGAAGACCATATTTCCATTCGAGCTAGATAACTTTCAGAGAGAGGCGATCGCCGCCCTCGATGCAGGTAAATCCGTTGTCGTGTGCGCTCCCACAGGCTCTGGGAAAACGTTAATCGGGGAATACGCCATCCATCAAGCACTCGACCGGGGGCGGCGCGTCTTCTATACCACTCCCCTCAAAGCACTCTCCAACCAAAAGCTGCGCGACTTCCGGAGTCAATTTGGAGACGACAACGTAGGTTTGCTCACCGGCGACATCTCCGTCAACCGAGATGCGCCGATTTTGGTGATGACTACCGAAATATTTCGGAATATGCTCTACGGTACGCCGATCGGAGAAGTCGGTACTTCCCTCACCGGAGTCGAAACCGTGGTGCTAGACGAGTGTCACTACATGAACGATCGCCAGCGCGGTACCGTCTGGGAAGAATCCATCATCTACTGTTCGAGCGAAATTCAACTGCTCGCCCTCTCAGCAACCGTTGCCAATAGCGAGCAACTCACAGACTGGATTAACAAAGTCCACGGGCCCACAGAGCTCGTCTACTCAGACTTTCGGCCAGTGCCGCTGCAATTCCACTTCGCCAACCAAAAAGGGATATTTCCCCTGCTAGACGAGACCGGCAAAAGAGTTAATGTCCGGTTAGTCCCCAAAAAAAAGCAGCAAAAAGTAGAAAGAGGCAGCATCCCCACTCCAAGTTTGACCGATGTTTTGGCCCGGTTGGACGATCGAGATATGCTACCAGCAATTTACTTCATCTTCAGCCGTCGCGGGTGCGACCAAGCAGTCGCAGAAGTCGGCAATTTCTCCCTGGTTAACGAAGCCGAAACAGCCGAACTCAAACGCATCATTGACGATTTTTTACAGCGAAACCCAGAAGCAGAACGCTTCGGTCAAAAAGAAGCACTTTTAAAAGGCATCGCCGCCCACCACGCAGGCATTTTGCCCGCTTGGAAAGGTTTAGTAGAAGAACTCTTTGGCAGAGGTTTGATTAAAGTCGTATTTGCCACCGAAACCCTAGCAGCCGGGATTAATATGCCCGCCCGCACCACAGTCATTTCCACCCTGTCCAAGCGCACCGACAAGGGACACCGACTGCTAAACGCTTCAGAATTCCTGCAAATGGCCGGTCGGGCGGGTCGGCGGGGCATGGACAAGCTGGGGCACGTCGTCGCAGTTCAGACGCGCTTTGAAGGCGCAAAAGAAGCCTCATATTTGGCAACAGCCAAAGCCGACCCCCTCGCCAGTCAGTTTACGCCCAGCTACGGCATGGTGCTGAATTTGCTGCAAACTCACACTCTCGACGAAGCTCAAGAGTTGGTAGAGCGGAGTTTTGGTCAATACCTGTCTACCTTGTACTTGCAGCCGCAGCAAGCAGAATTAGACCGATTGCAAACAGAATTGGCGGTGCTGGAAGAGTCCCTGGCGGCCGGAGGAAATGTCTCCACCCTGGAAAAACACCTCGCCCATTACGAAAAATTGCAGGGAAGACTCAAAGAAGACAAACGTTTGCTGAAAACTTTATTGCAGCAAGCTGAAGAAGCCAGATTTAAGGAAATGTCCGTAGCTGTGGCTTTTGCAGTGCTCGGAACGGTTCTGAGCCTCAAAGGCAAGCACGTTCCGACAGCAAAACGATCGCACACAAATCCTGTACCCGCCGTATTGGTTGCCAAAATCGCAGGTTCCGGCCAAGCACCAAATTTGGTGTGCTTGGGCAAAGATAACCGCTGGTATGTCGTCGCCATTAGCGATGTCGCTACCCTGCACGCCGAATTACCCCGCTTGAGCGTAGCAGATACCTTGAACCCCCCGTCGGAAATGCCCCTGAGACTCGGCCAGTGCCGCTTGGGAACTGAAGAAACTGCTTCAATTGCTGCATCGATCCCACAATTGCCGACACCGGAACCGAGCCCAGAGGCGATCGAGCAACAGCAGAAAATCGCAGCCCTAGAAGCTAAGCTAGAAATTCACCCGGTTCTAGAATGGGGCAATCCCGGTACTTTGCTCAAACGCCAGCGCCGCCGGGAAGAATTGAAAAAAGAAATCCGCAAAAGCGAACAAGACTTAGAAAAGCAGCGAGCTCGCTACTGGGAGCAATTTCTCAACTTAATCGACATCTTGCTGAATTTCGGCTGCTTGGAAAGAGTAGTTTCGGCAAATGGAAACCGAGATGACTCCTCCGACAGGTTGGTACCCACAATCTTGGGCCAAGCTTGCGCCGCCATTCGCGGTGATAATGAACTGTGGCTGGGTTTGTCGCTGATGTCTGCGGAGTTTGACGAACTCGACCCCCACCACCTCGCTGCTGCTTGCGCGGCCTTAGTTACAGAAGTTTCTCGGCCCGACAGTTGGACTCACTACTCGCTGTCGCCAGAAGTTTTGGCACCTCTGGACAATCTGCAAAAAGGCTTGCGCCGCCGATTGTTTCAAGTTCAGTACCGTCATGAAGCTGCAATCCCGATTTGGCTGGAACGGGATTTAGTGACTTTGGTCGAACAGTGGGCTCTGGGCGTTGAATGGCTGGAACTGATTAGTCATACCAGTTTGGATGAAGGGGATGTGGTGCGGATTTTGCGCCGGACTTTGGATTTCTTGTCTCAGATTCCTCATGTTCCTCACGTCTCTGATTCTTTGCGGAGGAATGCTTGTCGGGCGATGCAGTTAATCGATCGTTTTCCGGTTAATGAAGCTGCTAGTTGAAAAATAGTTCACAGCCAACAGTTGACAGTTGACAGTTCACTGTTGACTGTTGTCCTGGAATCACTAATAATATCAAATCTGTTGGTATCGGAATTATTCATCTTTCTCTTCTGGCCCTCTGCGCTCTCTGTGACCTCTGCGGTTTAATAATTCAGAAATAACCGTAAACGATCTAACCTAATTATGTCATTCACAAGTGTTGCGAAGAATCTCAAACCCTTGCAATACCGCTAGAATGCGTAATTCTAGGACTGTTGACTGTTGAACGCAGCTTTTAATCTAAAATCTAAAATCTAAAATCTAAAATCTACTTGTGTGGTGGCTAATTCTCATATTTATGCAACAAATCAATAAGCCCGATCAAATGCCTGAGGCCTGCTCCCAGGCTCAAAAAATTCGCTTTTTTACTTTCTTGCAAAGAGTCTTAATTGGAACTCTAGCGAGTACATTACTCAATCTCTTCATCGTATTTCCGTCTCCCAGTTTCGCAGAAGTAGTTTTGGGCGTTGTTCGCAGTTCCGAGAATTCTCCCGATTGGGTGAAGATTACCACGCGCCTCTGGGAAAGCGGCATTGCTTACAAACCAATCAATCTCGAAGAAATCAAAAATTTGGCGGATTTAGCAGGCGTTAACGTGCTGTTTTTGCCCAACATTGAAACTTTGACTCCGGCGCAAATTAAAGTTTTACAAGCTTGGGCTTCCCAGGGCGGCCGCTTGATTGCTTCGGGCCCCGTCGGCCGCAGTTCTCCGGCATTGGTGCGCCAATCTTTGCGATCGCTCCTCGGGGCCTATTGGGCTTTTCCGTTAACCCAGCCGGCGACCCCGCAACCGCGCAGCCGCTGTCGGGATCTGGCTTGCACTACTTCTAGCAGTTGGGTGCCGACTGTACAACAAAATGCCTCAGTCCTAGGCGGTGTCTTGATTCCCGCCGACGCAAACAGTCAAACTGTCGCTACTTGGAAAGATAGTTCTGGTTCCTCGGCAGCCATTGCCACGGATCGCGCTACCTATCTCGGCTGGCGCTGGGGTAGCGACGGTTCGGCCAATGTAGACACGGCTTGGCTGCAAGCCTCGATCGCCCGCTGGGGAGGCACAATCGCTGCGCCGCCTGCTGCGCCGCCAACAGCGACCGCGACCCCACTCCCCAATCCCCCCTCCAGAGTCACTAGAAACACGCCTGGTTCGCCGCGCAGTACCCCGCTGAGCCGACTTTCTCCCTCGGGTGCGCTGCCCGATCCAGTACCTGCAACTTTTACAGACCCTTCGGATCAGTCAGCGCCGGCGGGTTTGGACGTGCAGGCAAATTCCAATAAGCCGATCGTCAGCATTGAAGCGTATTTGATGCGCCAAGAACTCACCAACCTCCTCGGCAGGTTTGAAAGCGCCCTGACAGCAGCTAATTCATCTAATACGCCTGTTAATCTCAATGCTGCTACCCCCCCTCAACTGGTGGCGGCAAGCAACAGTGCCGGCGGCCCGGCAGCCAGCCGCCCGCCTGTTCTGCAAGGGGCAACGGCGCGGGCGATCGCCTCTGCGCGGCAGGTTTTGCAAACTTTTGACCAACTCCTGCAAGAGCAAAAGTACGCCGAGGCTAGGAAGCAGTGGGTGGAAGCGCGGCAGTTGCTGTGGCAAAATTACCCGAAGGAAGGGCAGCGCGTTGGGGCGGAAATTCGCGCGGTTTGGCTCGATCGCGGGACGATCGTCGCAGCGCGATCTGAGCAGGGTTTGGCCTCGGTGTTCGATCGGCTCGCCGCCGCCGGTATCAATACCGTTTTCTTTGAAACTTTGAATGCCGGATATACGATTTATCCCAGTCAAGTTGCACCGCAACAAAATCCCCTGACTGTTGGCTGGGACCCGCTGGCATCTGCGGTTAAATTAGCTCACGAGCGAGGCATGGAGCTGCACGCTTGGGTTTGGGTTTTTGCCACAGGAAATAAGCGCCACAATACTTTAATTGGCCAGCCTAGTTCTTATCCAGGCCCGGTGCTTTCCGCTCATCCACAGTGGGCAAATATAGACAATAAAGGACGCACGCAAAATCCGAACGATGGTAAATTTTATCTCGATCCTGCTAACCCGGAAGCGCGGAATTATGTGCTGCAAATTGTCAGCGAAATTGCCAACAACTACAAAGTTGATGGGGTACAATTAGACTATATTCGCTATCCTTTTCAAGATGACAATGCGAATTTTATTTACGGTTACGGTATTGCGGCGAGGCAGCAATTTAGGCAGTTGACTGGTGCAGATCCGGTGAATATTTCCCCCAGGGACGGCAGTTTGTGGCGGCAGTGGGTTGAGTTTAAAACTAATCAAATTAATACTTTTGTAGCTGAAGTTTCTCAGCTTTTGCGGCAGAATTATCCGCGCACAATTCTGTCGGTGGCAGTGTTTCCGCATCCGGAAAGTCAGCGGATTTACAAAATTCAGCAAAATTGGGAAGTTTGGGCTCGTCAGGGCATTGTAGATTTGATTGTGCCGATGACTTATGCTTTGGATACTAACCGACTTCAGCGCATCACCGAACCGCTGGTAAAGGAACAAATGCTCGGTTCGGCTTTGATTTCTCCCTCGGTTAAGTTGTTGACTCTCCCGGAAGTTGTGGCGATCGACCAAATTCAAGCTTTGCGGGATTTGCCGACAGGGGGCTATGCTATTTTTGCGGTCGAAAGTATCAGCAGCGGGATGCAGGGGTTTTTTAACCGCACTCAAGGCCGGCCGGTGCGTTCCACTTCTGCTGCGGAGCCGATTCCTTACCGACAGCCGTTTGCAGCGGCGGCTTCGCGCTATACTGCTCTCAAGCAGGAATGGAGTTTTTTGTTGGCTAACAATCAGTTGCGGGTGTCGGAATCTGAACTGAAAGTTTTGCAAAGTCGATCGGACGAATTGGCGCAAGCTTTGAGCAAATTGGCGGCAAATCCTTCAACGGAAAGTTTAGCAACTGCTAAAAGATTGTTAAGGAGTTTTCAGTCTCAATTTCAATCTTCGATGCGCTTGCATTCTGCCGAAAATAGCTATCAAGTTCAAACTTGGCAAAATCGTTTGGAGAGTTTGGATATGCTGTTGCGTTACGGCGAAAGGATGGAGTTGAATCGCAGGTAAATGCAGGTTGTTGGGCGGAGTGCTCGTTAGCTACTGTTTGTTTAAACTTACATCTTGCACCATTCTCGCTTAACAGGCTTTCGGGCCAGTTCCGTGAAGAGTGAGTTTGATTGTCGGCCGTTGCTCTTCTAGCGGGCCCGTCCAAGACTTATTGAGAATGGTGCAATAAATCAGATGATTTAGACTTAGGTCGATCGCGCTTGGGCGATCTGTATCAGTAGTTACGAAAAAACTCTGATTAGAAATACGCTATTTTGATTGAAATCTATCGGCGGTACTGTTGTCAGTAAACTACAGCAGAAGGAGAAAAGGAAGAGCAAAGGGAAGATGATTTTCAATCAGAACTCAAAACAATTACCAATGCCCAATTCCCCATTTCCAATTCCCAATTCCTCTTAAGATGACTATGTTTTCTAAACCGCTCAATCGCTTTGCTACCAAAATTATCGGCAAAGCTCCATTACAAACTGTTTTCGTGGTTCCTTTTTTAGTGCAAATTGTCGGCACGGTAGGAGTTGTAGGTTGGCTGTCGTTCCAAAACGGTCAGCGGGCAGTCAACGATGTGGCCGCTCAGTTGCGGGGAGAAATTAGCGATCGCATCAAAGACCGCATGGAAAATTATATGTCAATTCCCCACATTGTCAATCACCTGAACGTTCAAGGTATAAAATTGGGGCAGTTGAACTTACAAGAAAAACAAAAACTAGAACTTCATTTTATCCAACAAATTCAATATTTTGATTCGATCAGCATCATTTACACAGCCACAGAAAATGGAGACCACTCGGGAGCAATCCGCACTAAAGACCAGACTTTGATATCGGCTGCTGACAGCTCTACTGGCAATAAATTAGCTCGATATACTGCCGATTCTCAGGGAAACCGCGTTCAATTAGTGCAAATTTCACCCAATATTTACGACCCGCGAACTCGCCCTTGGTACATAGCTGCCGCTGCGGGCAAAAAACCTATTTGGACTCCAATTTATACGGATTTTTTGACTAGGGAACTGGCAATTACTGCTGCTTTGCCTATTTACGACGACGCTGGCAAGCTGTTAGGAGTAGCTGGCAGCGATCTGCTGTTTTCCCGAATCAAAGAATTTCTCGTCAGCCTCAAAATTGGCAAATCGGGACAAACTTTTGTGATGGAGCGATCGGGGATGTTAATTGCCACTTCAACGGCGAGTCCAGAATTCGTGGTGGAAGGTAAAGAAACCAGACGTATCAAAGCTTCAGAAAGCGAGAATCCGGTAATTAGACAAACCGCACAGCATTTAGAGAAATCCTACGACAGCTTAGCTAAAATCTCTAATTCTCAACAGCTTACTTTTGATGTAAATGGCAAGCGAAATTTTATTCAGGTAGCTCCTTTTAAAGACGATCGCGGGTTGGATTGGCTGATTGTAGTAGTTGTACCCGAGTCCGATTTTATGGAGCAAATTAACCTCAATACGCGCACCACTTTTTTACTGTCGGTTGCAGCTTTGATTGGGGCGACAATTCTGGGGATTCTTACTGCTAAATGGGTGGTGCGGCCGATTTTAAGATTGAATGCGGCGGCGAAAGCTTTGGCGCGGAATGAATGGGATACAAAGCTCAGTCTGAATCGCAAAGATGAACTCGGAGAACTTGCCGCTGCTTTTAACAGCATGGCCGAGCAATTGCAGCATTCATTTACTTCTCTCTCGGAAAGCGAAAGCAGAGTCAAACAATTTCTTAATGCAGTACCGCTCGGAATTTTTATTGTAGATAAAAACGGTAAACCTCACTACATTAATCCTAGCGGCGAGCAACTTTTATCTCAAGGAATTGTGACCGCAACTGCCGAAAATTTACGTCAAATATACGGAATTTATTTAGCTGGAACTCAGAAAATTTACCCGGCGGAACGCGACCCAATTTTAAATGCTTTGCAGGGTAAAAGTGTAACTGTTGATGACATTGAAATCTCCTCCAGTGACAAAACGGTTCCCCTGCAAGTTTGGGGAACTCCTATTTACGATGCTCGAGGAAATGTTATCTACGGGATGTGCGCTTTTCAAAATATTACGGAACGGAAGCTAGCGGAGAAAGTATTAAGGGAATACAACCAAAATTTAGCAGTGCAAGTTGCAGAACGCACTGCCGATCTTGCTAAGGCTAAAGAAAAGTTTTCTAAAGCTTTTCGTTCCAGTCCGAATGCGATTACGATCACGAGAATTAGTGACGGGTGTCACCTAGAAGTTAATGATAGTTTTTGCCGGATGATGGGCTACAGTCAGGAAGAAATCATCGGTAAAACAGCGGTGCAGCTCAATTTCTGGGCGAGTTTGGAAGAGCGCGATCGCATGATTCAAATGTTAAAAGATAAGACAGCTATTCACAATTACGAACTCAGGTTTCGCAATAAAAATGGTACAGAAAGAACGGCACTGCTGTCGATAGAAACCATCGACATTGACGGAGAAGCTTGTTTTTTGTCGATTTCGAGCGATATTACCGATCGCCAACAAGCAGAAACTGCCCTCCGAGAAGCAGAAGAAAAGTACCGCAACATTTATGAAAATGCTTTGAATGGAATCTTTCAAACTGCTAGTGACGGGAAATACATCAGCGCTAACCCCGGTTTAGCTCAGCTTTACGGTTACGAATCGCCCGCAGAATTAATAGCAGCACAGCCCAATTTCAAGAACCAGCTTTACGTCAAGCCCAACCGCCGCGACGAATTTGCAGCGCTGATGAACGAGTACGGGATACTATCCAACTTTGAATCGGAAATCTACCGCAAAGATGGCAGCATAATCTGGATTTCGGAAAATTGTCGCGCTGTCTGCGATGAAGCCGGAAATTTACTTTACTACGAAGGTTTTATTAAAGACATTACTGATAACAAACAAGCGGAAATCAAAATGCAGCAGGCGAAAGAAGCGGCGGAAGCAGCAAACAAAGCTAAGAGTACGTTTCTCGCCAACATGAGCCACGAATTGCGATCGCCCCTGAACGCGGTCATCGGCTTTGCTCAAGTCATGATCCGCAGTAAAACTCTGTCTCCTGAAAATCAAGAAGATGTCGCAATTATCCTGCGCAGCGGCGAACATTTGCTGGCTTTAATTAACCAAGTTTTAGATTTGTCAAAAATTGAAGCCGGACGCACTACAATCTATGAAAAAAACTTCGATTTGTACAGACTGCTCGACGATTTAGAAGATATGTTTGCTCTCAAAGCTGAGGAAAAAGGCTTGCAATTAGTGTTCGAGCGGGGCGCGGAAGTGCCCCATTATATTTGTACCGATGAAGTGAAATTGCGCCAAGTTTTAATTAATTTGCTCAACAATGCAATTAAATTCACTTCACAAGGCGGAGTGTCCGTGCAAATCAAAGGAGGAAGGCGGGGTGTAGACCAAAATAGCCGCGATCGATTGCCCGATCGCTACTCGCTACATTTTGAAGTTCAAGATACCGGTGCAGGCATTGCTCCTGATGAAATCCATCAGTTGTTTGAAGCATTCGTGCAGACAAAAACAGGTAAAGATTCTCAGGAAGGAACGGGTTTAGGTTTAGCGATTAGCCGCCAGTTCGTGCAATTAATGGGAGGTGAAATTACTGTTACCAGCCACCTCGGAAAGGGTGCAGTATTTCAGTTTTACATCCAAGTTCGTCTGGTTGAAGCTGGTGACATTGAAAGCAAAAAAACTCAACGTCGAGTCGTTGCCCTCGAACCGAATCAGCCAAGTTATCGCTTGCTAATTGTGGACGACAAACCTTTGAACCGCCAACTGTTGGTAAAACTTCTCAGTCCACTTGGATTTGAGTTAAGAGAAGCTAATAACGGTAAAGAAGCGGTGGATATTTTTATGGAGTGGGAACCGCATCTGATTTGGATGGACATGAGAATGCCCGTGATGGATGGCTACGAGGCAACGAAACAAATTAAAACTACAACTGGCGGGCAAGCAACGGCGATTGTTGCCCTGACTGCTAGCGTTTTGGAAGAAGAACGGGCGGTGATTCTTTCGGCTGGTTGCGATGATTTTATGCGGAAACCATTCCGAGAGGAGGACATTTTTGTGGCAATGGAAAAACATTTAGGAGTACGCTATATTTATGAAGATCCAACCGCAGTCAGTGGGGCAGGTATAGGGGAGTCAAGTCAGGAGGTGCTGACACCGGAGGCTTTTGCCTCTCTTTCTCCAGACTGGATGACCGAATTCAAACAAAATATTTTGAGTGTGGACATGGAGGCGATCGCGACTTCGATCGCACAAATCCGCACTGTCAATCCCTCTCTTGCGGGTCGGCTTCAAGATTGCATTAATAATTTTGAATATGACAGAATTTTGAACATAATCGAGATTAGCGAGAACCCGTAAATACCCGATGACTTCAACTTTACCTAAAACCAATCGAGCTAATATTTTAGTAGTGGACGACACGCCAGAAAACCTGCGGCTGCTGGCAGGAATATTGAGCGAAAAAGGCTATCAAGTTCGCCCGGTTCCCAACGGCAAGCTAGCACTGTCGGCAGCTCAAAAAATGCCCCCGGATCTAGTGCTGCTGGATATTATGATGCCGGAGATGGACGGCTATGAAGTTTGTCAGCGCCTCAAAGATTCTCAAGTAACCAAAGACATTCCGGTGATTTTTATCAGTGCAATTAACGACGTGATGGATAAGGTTAAAGCTTTTGCCGTTGGCGGAGTGGACTTTATTACTAAACCGTTTCAGGTTGAAGAAGTTTTAGCCCGGATAGAAACTCATTTAAAAATTTGTTCGCTGCAACAAACTTTGCAAGAAAAAAATCAAGATTTAGCAACTGCGCTCCACCAACTGCAAGCCACCCAAGAGCAGTTGATTCAATCGGAAAAAATGGCTGCACTCGGACAACTGATTGCCGGCATTGCCCACGAAATCAATACCCCGCTGGGCATTATAGGTTCCTCTATTAATAATATAGCTAATTTTTGGGACTATAATTTAGACAAGATGCCTCATTTTTTTCAACAGCTTTCTGAAGAAAGTCAAGCTTATTTTTTAAGTTTACTGTACAGATCTACCCATCAAGAAACTTTATTTACCAGCCGAGAGAAACGGAAGTTTAAGCAGCAGTTGACGGGAGAGTTGATGGCAGAATCAGTTGAAAAGCCAGATGAAATTGCCGATACTTTAGTTGACATGGAAATCTACGACAACATAGAACACTTGTTGCCGCTATTTAAATTGCCGGATTGGGAAGTGGTTTTAAATACTGCTTACCAGTTTGCAAGCTTTAAAAAAAGTATTAGCCTGATCCAAAGAGCGACAGGGAAGTCGGGAAAAGTAGTATTTGCCTTGAAAACCTACGCTCATTTCGATAGCAAACCAGAAAAAGTCCAGGCGAACTTGCACGACGGCATTGAAACGGTGTTAACCCTTTATCAAAATCAACTGAAACACGGTATAGAAGTAGTTAAAAAATATGGAGATTTACCCAAAATTATGTGCTATCCAGATGACTTAAATCAAGTTTGGACGAATCTCGTTCATAATGCCCTGCAAGCGATGGATTATAAAGGTATTTTGACAATTGAAACTAACCAGGAAGAGGCAAATATTTTCCTCAAATTTACTGATAACGGCAAAGGCATTCCCCCAGAAGTTATTCCCAAAATTTTTCAGCCATTTTTTACGACTAAATCTGCAGGCGAAGGTAGCGGTTTGGGATTGGATATTGTGAGAAAAATTGTGGAAAAACACGAAGGCACAATTGCTGTAGATTCTGTACCGGGGCAGACAACTTTTACAGTCTCGCTGCCAATCTCTTAAACAAAAATTATTTGTAGGGGACTGATTCCCGGTGAAACTCGTCGCTGTCTCCCTGGCAAAGACAAGATTTAGGGCGATAAACCGAGTTTCTGTTCGGAAGTTCTATTAAAATAATACCACTTAAAAAAAAAATGTAACTGTAGGCAAGTTCCCAACTCTTATGAAATTATTCATTCCGCATCTCAAATCTCAAATCTCAAATCTCAAATCTCAAATGGTATAAGATAGGGGACAGATATCCTGCATCCCCGCCCGAAATCAATAAGGTAGAAGCAAGTCATGTCGGGAAACCACTAAAATGAAAGCAGAGAGGAAAAGATGAATAAGCCTGTAATTCTTTGCGTAGATGATGAGCCCGATATCTTGAATAGTCTCAAGATTCAGCTCAAGAATGAATTCAAAAATGATTACTTTTACGAATTAGCTGAAAGTGGTGATGAAGCTTTAGATTTACTTGAGAATTTCCAAGAAGAAGCTCAGGTAATTGTGGTTGTTTCTGATTGGCTGATGCCCGGAATTAAAGGTGACGAACTTTTAATTAAAGTTCACCAAAAATATCCTAAAATTATTAAGGTGATGTTGACGGGACAAGCTGATGCAGCGGCACTTCAGCGGGCAGTAGAAGCAGCAGATTTATACTGTTGTTTGTACAAACCGTGGCAAAGCAAAGACTTAATAGAAATTATAAAATCTGGGCTGGCTAAGTTATGAAAAAACCTGTGATTGTTTGTATTGATGATGAACCTGACGTTTTGAACAGTTTAAAGATTGAACTGAAAAAGGCAATCGGCGATCGGTGCATAATTGAAACGGCTGAAGGGGGGGTTGATGCTTTAGAGTTGCTGGCAGATTTGCAGGCAGATGAATACGAGATTGCTTTGGTGCTTTCCGATTATATCATGCCGGATATTAAAGGGGACGAACTGCTCCGAAAAATTCACGAAAGCTCGCCGGAGACGCTGACGATTATGCTGACGGGGCAAGCAGATTTGGAAGCCCTGAGCAATGCTATTAAGTATGCTAAATTGTACCGTTATATCCCTAAACCTTGGCAAAATGAAGACTTAAAATTAACGGTAGTAGAAGCTGTTCACAGTTACTTGCAAGATCAAAAGTTAACTGATGAAATTCATAAGCGTCAAGAAGTAAACGAGGAGTTAAAGCTAGTAAATGAGGCGCTGTCTGCGAGTGAAAGGCGCCTGAGTCAATTTTTAGAAGCTTTGCCAGTGGGGGTATCTGTTTATAATCCCGATGGCTCGATCGCCTATTTTAACCAGGCAGCGCGGGATTTGCTGGGTGCAGACACTATCCCGGAAAGCACTGCGGAACAATTAGCTGCCACTTATCAACTTTATGTTGCCAATACTGATGAGCTGTACCCGCCGGATAATCTGCCAATTTTGCGCGCACTGAAAGGAGAATTTGTCAAGGTTGACGATGTAGAAATTCGTCAAGATGGCAAAGTAATTGCGATCGAGATCAATACGACGCCGATTTTTGACGCTAGCGGAAATATTGCTTATGCGATCGCAGCTTTTCAAGATATTAGCGATCGCAAACAAGCTGAAAAAATACTAGCAGATTACCAGCAAACCTTAGAAGCCCAAATTGACGAACGCACAGAACAACTGCAACAAGCCGCATTAGCTGCTGAAGCCGCAAACAAAGCTAAAAGTACGTTTCTTGCCAATATGAGCCACGAGTTGCGCACCCCTCTCAATTCTATACTCGGCTTTGCACAAATCATGGAACCCAGCCCGGATCTTACTGTCGAAAACCGAGAAAATATGAGAATTATTCGGCGTAGTGGCGAACACTTGCTGACCTTGATCAATGAAGTCTTAGACTTGTCAAAAATCGAAGCGGGGCGGATGACGCTCCACCCGAAAAACTTCGACCTCTACCGCTTGCTCGACGATTTGCAAGATATGTTTCAACTGCGGGTACATAATGAAGAATTGCAGTTGCATTTCCAGCGCGATGCTGACGTTCCTCAGTACGTGCGAACCGATGATATTAAACTGCGGCAAGTGCTGATTAATCTTCTGAGTAATGCGATTAAGTTTACCCAAACAGGCGAAATCATCTTAAGAGTGAGAAAGTTAGAAAAATCTGGATTTCTGGATTTATTGGAGAGTCCCACAGCTTGCTTTGATACCACAAGAAGTATTCGGGAATTTTCGAGAACTAGCAGTGATTTTGCCAAGGTTGAATGCAGCGATGAGGCTGAGGATTTAACTGTGCCGGATTTTTTCCTTTTATTTGAAATTGAAGATACAGGAGTTGGCATTGCTCCCGAAGAATTGGGAAATATTTTTAAGGCTTTTGTGCAAACAGCTTCCGGTCAACAAATTCAGAAAGGCACGGGTTTAGGATTGAAGATCAGCCGTCAATTTGTCCGCCTGATGGGAGGAGAAATTGTCGTAGAAAGTCAACTGGAACTCGGCACCACTTTTAAATTTGAAATTCCAGTGGGTGCGGTTTATGCTGCCGATCTTCCCGATCCGCAACTTAACCGCGAAGTTACTGGGTTGGAACCAAACCAACCGTGCTACCGGATTTTAATTGTGGACGATCGCGAAGACAACCGCCAACTTTTAGTCAAAATGCTTTCTCCTTTGGGTTTCGGGGTGGAACAAGCCACCAACGGCGAGGAAGCAATAGAAAGGTGGGAAAATTGGCACCCGCACTTAATTTTGATGGATGTGCGAATGCCAGTGATGGACGGTTACGAAGCTACTAAACAAATTAAGGCCAGAATCAAGCAGAGAGAGCAAGGAAAGGGGGAAATGAATATTTCCCATCCCGACTCCCCGATTCCGAAGATTATTGCTTTGACAGCTAGTACAATTGAAGGCAGGCAAGCGTTTGCTTTATTGGTCGGCTGCGACGATTTTATTGGCAAACCTTTCCGCAAAACAGATATATTTGATATCCTCAACAAACATTTGGGGGTGAAGTATCTCTACTCTCATTCAACGGACTTTATCCCCACAGGCGATCGCAATAATTTATCTGGGTCGCTCCCTAATGCTGCGCTTGCTTATTTACCTGCACTTCCCGCAAAATGGATAGACAACATGAAACAGGTAATCCGCAGTGCTGATTTTGACTTAATTGTCAAGACAATCGAGGAAATAAGGGATGCTCATCCTGAATTTGCCGAAATCCTCCAGGGTCATCTCGATAATTTTGATTACCAGAAAATACTCAATTTAATTGCCGAGTCGGAGAAATCAGATAATGCAGATCCAGGCGGAACAAACTGAAAACTATCAAGCCGATATTTTAGTAGTTGACGATACGCCAGATAATCTGCGTTTGTTGATTAGAATTTTGCAAAAAAATGGCTATAAAGTTCGACCTGTTAATAATGGTTTTTCGGCGTTAGATGCTATTCAATCTAGCGCACCCGATTTGATTTTACTCGATATTATGATGCCGGATATTGACGGCTACGAACTATGTAAAAAATTAAAAGAAAAACCGCAATTTAGGGAAATTCCCATCATTTTTCTCAGCGCGCTAGAAGAAGGAATAAATAAAGCCAAAGCTTTTGAAGTTGGCGGAGCTGATTATATCACAAAACCTTTTCAGGTGAAAGAAGTATTGGCGCGAGTGAGCAATCAACTTACTGTGCGTTCGTTGCAAATGCAATTGCAAGAAAAAAATCAAAAATTGACCGCTCAAAACGTTCAGTTGCACCAGGAAATCGCTGAACGCCACCAGGTGGAAATGGAAACAAGATTGCTGCTCCAGGCCACTCAAGCTATTAGCAAATCTGAGGATTTTGAGTCGGCTATAGATGTGATTTTAGGTTTGATTTGCAAAACTATTGAATGGAATCTGGGCGAAGCTTGGATTCCTTGCAGTGAGGGCTTTTTAAAATGCGCTACAGGCAGGTACCTCAGCGACTTGAGTTTTGCCCAATTCCGACAAACAAGTTGGCAGTTAATTTTTGCTCCCGGTGTGGGACTCCCAGGTAGGATTTGGCAGTCGCAGCAGTCAGAATGGATCGAAGATGTTTCTACTGCACCGGAACAAGTTTTTTTACGAGGAGAAATTGCGGTGAGTGTGGGATTGAAAGCGGCTTTTGGGGTGCCAATTTTGGCGGACAATCAAGTGTTAGCTATTTTGATTTTTTATCGCGAAAAAGTTCTTAAATGTCAGCCTCGCTTGTTGGAATTAGTGAGCGCGGTTGCTACGCAGCTAGGTTCGTTGATTCAGCGAAAACAAGCTGAAGCAGCGCTGAAAGTGCAGCAAGGACAAACAGAGAAATTGCTGCTGAATATTTTACCGAAACCTATTGCGGATCGCTTGCAAAAAGAGCAAAAGTTGATAGCGGATCATTTTGATGAGGTGAGCGTCTTGTTTGCTGATTTGGTGGGTTTTACAGAGTTTTCGGCTCACAAAAGTCCGACGCAGTTGGTAGAAATTTTGAACGGGATTTTCTCGGAGTTCGATAGGTTGTCTGAATTGCACGGGTTGGAAAAGATTAAGACGATTGGGGATGCTTACATGGTGGTTGGGGGTTTGCCGACGCCGCGGCAGGATCACTCTGAGGCGATCGCACTTTTAGCTTTGGAGATGCAGGCCGCTTTGAGGAGGTTTAATAGCAAAATGGGAGAAAATTTTCAATTGCGGATCGGAATTCACAGCGGTTCGGTGGTGGCGGGAATTATTGGGATTAGCAAATTTAGTTATGATTTGTGGGGGGATACTGTTAATGTTGCTTCCCGCATGGAGTCGAACGGATTGCCTGGTAAAATTCAAGTGACGGTGCAGACTTACGAGCGTTTGAAAGAGCAGTTCGTTTTTGAAGAACGGGGTCATATCCCGGTTAAAGGTAAAGGAAGAATGTTGACTTACTGGTTGATAGAACAACAAAGTCAATATATTTAAATTTTTGATGTTAATTTGAATTAATATTAAACTTATACAGAATTTACACTTTCAAGAGGGCTAATCCTTTGCAAACAGTTGAAACAAAATCGCCGACAGCATTGAAAAGAGTCGTTGTTCTTTTAATGTCATTGCTAGCAGTAGCGCTACTGTCGATCGCTACTTTTATCGCTATACCCGGAGAAAAAACAATGTTTGCTGGAAAAAGACCTGCTAATATCGGTATTGTGTCAGGAAAACTCGCAGCGTGCCCGAGTTCCCCCAACTGCGTCAGCAGCTTCAGTCAAGATGCCGAACACAAAATTGAGCCTTTGGCATACACTTCGTCCCAGAGTGAAGCGATGGCAAAGCTCAAAGAGGCGATCGAGTCCTATGGAAAAACTAAAATTATCACTGCAACTGATAACTACCTCTATGCGGAGTTCACCAGTGCTTTGATGGGGTTTGTTGATGACGTTGAATTTTTGGCAGATGATGCAGCAAAAGTCATCCACGTGCGATCGGCTTCGCGTCTGGGAGAGTCGGATTTAGGAGTTAATCGCAGCCGGATAGAAACTATCAGAACTCAACTAAATCAACTCTGAAATTAAAATTTCTAACTTTCCCGAAGCCCCTCTCCCGCAAGATGAGGGGCTTCGATTTTTGTATATAACTATGTAATGTTTATTTGTAACTATCTAGTTAACAATTATTAACAGTAGGGACACGGCAATGCCGTGTCCGGCGCGGGGACTAGGATACGGCAATGCCGTGTCCGGCGCGGGGACTAGGATACGGCAATGCCGTGTCCGGCGCGGGTAGTAGGATACGGCAATGCCGTGTCCCTACGGTTTGTTTTGACTTTTAATACTTGTTATAAGATTGACGATTGTAGAGTTTTACAATCTTTAAAATAGCTGAGCGCGCTAGCACAGAAGAAGAGATGCCTTAGTATTCCTATAGTATTAAACGCCCTAAATTATACACTTCCGACTTTAGGGAGAGGGAAGTCAACGAATTAATTTCTACTATTAATTTAAGTAGAGCGAAGAGGAAAAAACACATGGCACTTCAAAGATTAGCAGAATTTTATCCTAACTATCAGGAAGAAATCTTTGCTGGAGACGACATCAAGGGATTTGATGTTTATGCCGGCGACTCTGATGAAAAAGTAGGCACTGTTTATGATGCTTTGGTCGATGACACTGGTCGTTTCCGCTATCTGGTAATTGATACCGGTATTTGGATTTTTGGCAAAAAAGTATTGTTGCCAATCGGCTCGGCCCGCTTCGACTACGGAGCCCGTCGCGTGTACGCAACAGGCCTTCGCAGCAAAGCTCAAGCAGAACAATTGCCGGCTTACAATGAATTAGAAGCAGTAGATTACGATCGCGAAGAACAGGTAAGAGGCGTTTACCGCAATCAAGGAACAGCAGCCGCAACCACTGCAACTCCTGCTAGCTACGATCGCAGCAGCTACAGCTACGATATCGATCGCCCCCTCTACGACACCAACGAACAGCAGCACCAAAATCTCAAGCTTTATGAAGAACGCTTGATTGCCAACAAACACCGCGCAAAAACAGGCGAAGTAGCAGTTGGCAAGCGCGTGGAAACTGAAACAGCGCGAGCTTCAGTACCCATTGAAAAAGAACGAGTCGTAATCGAGCGAGTAACGCCGGTAGAAGCGGGTCGAGTAGTTTCAGTAGGTGACGCTGACTTCCAATCAGGGGAAGTTGCACGCATGGAAGTCTACGAAGAAACGGCAGACATTCACAAAGAAGCTTTCGTGCGCGAAGAAGTCAACGTCAGAAAAGAAGTTGTTCGCAGCACGGTTGAGGGCGAAGAAACTTTGCGCCGTGAAGAATTAGACGTTAAGAGCGATGGAACTGCGGTTGTAGATAATAAAGATATCTAACGCAACCGCAACAGGTATTGCATAGGAATTGCGCATTAATGACATAATTCTGTCACCGCGCAGGTTTGATTTGTGGCATCGCGCAATTCCTATGTGACGGGGCGGGTGGGGTACAAAACTTGTCTGGCTTTGGCAAAGTTTATGCACTTTCCCCGCCTTGACCCATTTTTCCTTACCACTTCATAATAAAAATCATTCAGCAGGCAAGTTTAAAAATGAACGTTCAAGCATCAGCAGAAAAGATAGCAACTGCCAAATCTATTACCCGTCTCAACCGGGTGCCAGAAAAAGTTAGAACCAAGCTAAAAAGTTTTACTGTCAAAGACAACCAAGGTCAATTGGTAGGTAAAGTTAAAGATGTCTATTTTGATGATAACGGTCAGTTAAACTTTGTGGTTGCAGGGCTAGGCAGTGAAAATACCCGCATTTTTTTACTAAGTATCAAGCTGCTAAAAAAAGTAGATTATCACCAAAAAGCGCTGTTTGTAAGTATTAATTCCGAACAAGTCGATATGCTGCCAGGAGTTTCAGCAAATGCGGGCAGTCAGTCTTTAGAAAATGCTTCGGAACCGCATAGTGAATTTAGTAACAGCGAGTTAACGAATCCCTCAACAGTTATGTCAAATCTAACAGATGCCGATCTCACAGATGAAAATTTGGAGACAAATGAGGAAGAGTTGGATATTGTCGATCGAGAAGTAATTCGCCTGCTAGAAGAAAGATTGGTGATCAACCGCAGCAAGCGCAAAGTCGGCGAAGTCATCGTGCGCAAAGAAATTGAAACTCGGATGGTACAAGTGCCGATCCAGCGGGAAAAGCTGATTGTCGAACAAGTCGGTGAAGATCCGAAGGTGTTGGCAGAAATAGATTTGGGCGAGGGAAACATCACCGGTATAGATTTGACGGAGGTTAAGAACGATCGCCAGGAACCGACAGTTAAGGCGGAATTTACCTCTGTGCAGAAAGCTAGCAAAATCTTAAATTCGATCGCCTCTCAACCCCGCCACGGTTGCGTTAAAGTCCGCCTAGAACTCGTTCTGGAAGACAAGCAACTTGAGGATACTTACCAAAAATGGATGGCGGAACACCACTCAGAGAGTTAAAATATTCCTCCTTTTCCCTGTAGATTTTAGCTATAGCAGAAGGCAGAAGGCAGAAGGCAGAAGGCAGAGGTAATAATAGCAAGGGGTAAGGTGTGGAGTGCGTACCCTACGGATCGGCGATCGGCATCTAGACAAGATTGTACCCAATTGCGGTAAAATTGTGGTGGTCAAATTTAAAAGTATTTGAAAATGCCCAGCACAATCTCCGACATTAAAGTAAAAACGATCGCAGGCGAAGACAAGCAGCTAGGAGAGTACGCTGGCAAGGTACTCTTGATAGTTAACGTAGCTTCCCAATGTGGGTATACACCGCAATATAAAGGACTCGAAGAATTGAGCAAGAAGTACAGCGCTGCTGGACTTCGTGTTTTAGGATTTCCCTGCAACGATTTCGGAGCTCAAGAACCCGGAAGTAATTCAGAAATCGTCAATTTCTGTACTACAAAATACGGCGTCACCTTTGAATTATTTGACAAACTACACGCCAAAGGCAGTCAGCAGCACCCGCTGTACGCTAAGCTTACGAGTGCAGCCGATCCCAAGGGTGAGGTTTCCTGGAATTTTGAGAAATTCTTAGTTAGCAAACAGGGTGAAGTGGTTGGTAGGTTCCGCAGCAGTGTTGGTCCGGATTCGCCCGAACTGATCGCTGCTATCGATCGAGAATTGGCAAAATAAGAAGTTCGGCAACTAAGCAGTGTACGGAATTTAACCGATTTAACGGATGGATGTTTAGGAAAGAGAGAAGAACTTAATAGGCTTTTTTTTGAGAAGTTGAAATATTATTTTTTTCTTCTCTTTCCCATTCATTGTTTGCCAGCACTCAACCATGAACAACTACCGATGATTTTATTTAAGGGGAGAAGGGTTTAATTTAATGGAAAATACATCGGGATTAGATTTAGTTGTAGGTGTACTTGCTTTCGCAATTCTTGCAGGCGGTCTGGCAATGCTATTTGTAGGCATGGCATCGTTCCCTAAAGAAAAATAACAATACTTGATATTATGTGGGATTGTTGAGAAACCGGGTTGTTTCACGAAAAGACGGGTTGTAGACCGCACCCAAGCTAAAAAAACCGATTTCACCTGCCCCGATGCGTCCACGACTGAATACTTGATATTATGTGCGATCGCACGACCATAATAAAAGTTTTCACTAGCAACTTAAAACGTTTATTTTCCAGGGAACGATCGGAATAAATCTAAAAGCATTCAATTTTAATATTCGCAATTGACAATCATGCAAACAACCCAAACCACAGTCAAAATTACCCTCGCGCCTGGGAATTTGCGTCGCGTTCACCATATTGCTTTAAACGTGCGCGACATGAAAGCTTCCCGCCACTTCTACGGTACAATTCTCGGCCTGCACGAACTAACAGGTGCAGAAATTCCCGCAACTTTAACAGAAATGGTAGCCGCCGGTAAAGTCGCTAATTTTGTCACTCCAGACGGCACTGTTATTGACTTGTTTTGGCAGCCGGACTTGGAACCGCCAAACCCAGACCCGGAGAAAGCTTTTACCCGCGCCAACCACTTAGCCTTCGATATCGATCCGGCTTTGTTCGATCGCGCTCTGGAAGTGCTAAAGTCAAATCAAATTGCGATCGACAGCGGCCCCGTCACTCGCGCTACAGGACGCGGCATTTACTTTTACGATCCCGACGGATTTATCATCGAAATCCGCTGCGATCCCGTTTAAACAGCAGCTATCTGTATCTCCGTCTTCCGTGCGCAGCCTGCATTTACTGTTTGCAGTCAGTGTAGCAGTATCTCACATTTAACGAGCGTCCACAACCAGCTCAAACTTAGGATCGGTCTGCTGTTTGACGATTAGGTTCGCTTATCCCCCCAGCGCCCCTTAAGAAACAGGGCTGTTTGATTCTAATACTAAATCGGGAAAATAAAAAGCGATCGCCCTGAAGCAGATTAGATAGCCATCGCCCATATTTGAATAATTAATAATACGCACCTTCTCATCGAATCTCTAAAAAAACTCAAGGATTTTATTCTAGTGCAGAGACAAAGACATCCATATAAGATTTATTTTACCGATATTCATACCATTTGAGATTTTATCTTAAACAGTTACACTAAGGACTTCAGGTCTGACAAACAAAGTATTTACGGGGAGGCTCTGCATTGTCAAAAATCAACTCTTACAGTATATTTCATCTATATTTGGTACACACGATATTGTATTAAGTAAGGTGCGCCGCCTCGCCATCAACAATCTGCAATCTGCAAGTTTGATTGAACCATTGAGCAGCGACGCCCCCTACATAACAGATACCACACAATATAGCTGCTACTGTGATTCATAAACCTGGAATATGCTGTAATTTACTTCCTGCGAACGAAGTTTTTTCGTAAAAAAACCCGGTTGCTGGGCCCCATGCGTAACTCCTAAGAATATAAATTTCCCTTACCTTAATTTGGGCCTGTGATTAACTTTTCAATTCTCTCAGCTACTATTGCTGTGAATCTTTTCCGAGTTGTGAGCTTTCGATGGGTAACGGAAGGCCGAAGATGGCTCCGTGATTGGTTTTGGCGGTTGATGATTTTGCTAGAATGAAACAGCCCTGCCCGCGAGGAGGGCGCTGGGGGGAGCTAGATGATTTTGGATTAAAACAGCAGACCGCTACTACATTTGATGTTAAGTTGACATCACTGCCAAAAAACAACAACCCTGGGGACTTACTTCGATTTGGGCTATTTAATCTCGACTCTAAGCTAGATCGATCGACACGACGCTTAAATTGACACCGATATCCATATACAGCAGATTCTACGTTTATGAAGTACACCCGCCTATCGTTCGATTCCCCTAGGGACACGGCACTGCCGTGTCCCTACACTCCATAAACCTGGAATATGCTGTATTATCACAAACCATGAAACAAACTCCAAACCCCCCCGATTTCATCATCATCGGCGTCCAAAAAGGCGGCACAACATCCTTGTACAATTACCTGATCCAACATCCCGAAATCGCCGCCGCCACCCAAAAAGAAATCCATTATTTCGACCTCAACTTTGACCAAAGCGCCGACTGGTATTATTCGCAATTTCCCCAGCCGGAAAGCGGCGAATACCAGCTAACAGGAGAAGCCAGCCCATACTATATTTTTCATCCCCGCGTCCCCCAGCGAATCCACGATTTATGTCCCAAAGTTAAAATCATCGCTTTGCTGAGAAACCCTGTCGAACGCGCAATTTCCCACTATCATTACTATATAAAAATCGGATACGAATCGCTGTCCCTAGAAAGTGCGATCGCCAGCGAACCAGAAAGACTCAAAGGCGAAATTGAAAAACTCCTAGCCAGCCCAACTTACTACAGTTACGAACACCAACACCACAGTTATCTAACCCGCGGCATTTACGCCGATCAACTCCCAGCCTGGATGCAGCTATTCCCCAAATCCCAACTTTTAATCCTCAAAAGCGAAGACTTGTACACCAATCCCTGCGGCACATACAATAGCGTGTTAGAATTTTTAGACTTGCCGCCCCACCAACTAGAAACCTACGAAAAGTACAACTCGAATCAATATCCCCCAGTCAGCGAGACCGTATACGAGCAATTAAGAGTATATTATCGATCGCACAACCAAAGACTAGCCGAATTGTGCGATCGAGATTTCGGCTGGGATTAATCATTTCGGGAATTGTAGGGGCGGGTTTTACCAACAATATCTAACAAATACAAACAATCTAAATAAACCCGCCCCCACCCCACCAATAACCTACACGAACCTTGATTTCCTCGGAAAACGAGGTCGATTTACCGTTGGGTGGGGGCGGGTTTACGAGATTGTGGATTATTGACGATTATTGTTGGTGAAACCCGCCCTGCAAATCTTTTTCTAAAAATAGCTTGACATCCCAGTCTCCCTGTGCTAGCTTGTCGAATAGTATTGTGTTTAATCCACAAATCGCAGCACTTCACCTATGTTCACAGCCAACAGCTATTTTTATTTTTGGTACAGCCAAGTTCGCCCGGAGTGAATTTATAATTCACTGTGAACATCCGGGCGAACCGCAGATTAACACCTGCGGTTTTGTTTTTTCAAGTTCTTTTCCCAACAACCAATCGAGTACAAGCGAAAACAGCGATGACATTATTCAGTAACTGGTATTACGGCTTTTATTTTTGGCCCCACAGGAGTTCTGGGTAAATTGTCGCGCTGTCTTTTCGCACCAACCCGGAACTCTTAAAAGTTCCGGGTTTTTTGTTGTCAACCACCCACTTTATTTTCCTGGAAAATACCCTCATGTTAGAAGCCAAACTCGTAACCAAATCTCATCCCGAACACCAAACAATTGTTCAACTCTCAAACACAGTCTCTGTCGGCGGCACAGAATTATTAATCATCGGCGGCCCCTGTACCGTGGAAAGTTCCGAACAAATGGAAACAGTCGCCAGCAAACTCTCCGCAGCATCAGTGCAAGCTTTGCGGGGGGGAGTCTACAAACCCCGCACTTCTCCCTATGCTTTCCAAGGGATGGGAATTGAGGGACTCGAAATTTTAGCCGATGTCAGCCGGCGTTACGGTTTGCCGGTGGTGACAGAGGTAATGTCGATCGCCCAAATCGAGCCAGTTGTCACCTATGCTGATATGCTGCAAGTAGGCAGTCGGAATATGCAAAACTTCGAGTTACTAAAAGCGATCGGTCAAGCCGGAAAACCCGTCCTGCTAAAACGCGGTTTGTCAGCCACAATTGAAGAATTTGTGATGGCCGCCGAATACATTCTCAGTCACGGAAATCCTGATGTAGTTTTGTGCGAAAGAGGCATCCGCAGCTTCGATAATTACACGCGAAACGTGTTAGATTTGGGTGCAGTCGCAGCGCTGAAACAGTTAACTCATTTGCCAGTAATTGTAGACCCTTCTCACGCAGTCGGCAAGCGAGAATTAGTCGCACCACTAGCCAAAGCAGCGGTTGCTTGCGGTGCTGACGGATTAATTGTTGAGTGTCACCCGCAACCGGAAAAATCGGTTTCTGACGCGCGGCAAGCTCTTTCTTTAGCGGATATGGTTGATTTAGTTGTTAGTTTGCGCCCTGTAGCCGCCGCCGTTGGGCGGTGCGTGCCAGATACAAATTTACAGTCAAAGGTTCTAAATGTAAGGTGATATTGGTAGGGAAACGGCACTGCTGTGTCCTCCGGCACCGGACACGGCAATGCCGTTTCCCTAACCAGAGGACGGGATATTTGTAGGGACACGGCAATGCCGTTTCCTCCGGCGCCCGTTGCTTTGAAAAAATGGTATGAGATTAAAGAATTGGATGAAAAATCTCAAATATCAAAGGAAATTAGATTAAAATAAAAGCACAATCAATACTGTCATCTACAATATTTGGCTTTTATTATGGCACTCCTACTTAAAGTTCCGTCGATCGTCTGTTCTGGCTGCGGTGATACAATTACCAAAGCTATCCAAACTGTTGAATCCGATGCTTCTGTCAAGGTGGATGTAGCAGCTAAGACTGTTACAGTTGAAGCCAAAGCTTCTGAAGAGTCAATTAAACAAGCTGTTGTCGCTACAGGCCACACCATCGAAGGAGAATAATATTAGGCTTCGTCTAAGTGTTCGGCGACTGCTTGGTAAAGTTCAAAAACGTGGCGATCGAGTAAACTATAAAAAACTTGTCTCCCAACCTTGCGGTAACTTACCAACCGCATCGCCCGCAATGCCCGCAACTGGTGCGATACTGCTGACTCGCTCATACTCAACGCTGCAGCCAAGTCGCACACGCACAGTTCTTGTTTTGCCAAAACCGACAGCAGCCGCAGGCGATTCGCATCTCCCAAAAGACTGAAAAACTCAGCCATCCGCTGCGCTTTTGCGGTGTTGAGAACTTGTGTTTGGATGTCGCCGGCGGCCCGCGAACAGTCAACTAGGTGCGAGGGATCGCACGTTGGTGTATCGTTTTGTTCGTGAAGCTGACTTATCGCTCCGTTAACAGCAGAGTTGGGTGACATCTTTTCCAGGCTTGTTTTAATTCTCATTTTCATTTTAGTGCGATCGGCAAACCTTTTGTAACAAAACTTTTACATTCCCTTGACTAATACATGAATATATGTTCAGGTATTGGTATAGACAAATAACCCCACCAGGAGAATCTAAAATGACTACCGCCACCCAAACAAAATGTGCCTGTCCTTCATGCTCGTGCGTTGTCAGCCTCAGCGAAGCCATTGAAAAAGACGGCAAACAATACTGTTCCAGTGCTTGCGCTGAGGGCCACCCCAACGGCAGCGGCTGCGGCCACAGCGGCTGCGAGTGCCACAAATAAATATTCGGCTTCAAAAAAGGTTAATCAACTGCAAAATATATCTAAAGGGAGATGCGAACAGCGCATTTCCCTTTTTTTTTGCTTTTAGGTTAAAGAAAAGTTAAAATAAAGCTAATTTAAGGTTAAGACTGCATTAATAGACTCAGTAGAGAGCGAAAAAGCACAATTGCTACTTACGCAATACAATATAAGCCTGTTAGGGTCGCTATACTGACTACAAATAGTGCTATTAACAGCAGAGACCGAACCACAAGTTGAATACCAAAAGTTAAATTAGGAGGGGGCAATGAAAGAGCGGGAAGATTTTTTACATCCTCGCAATCGCTACTACGGTGATTTCACGCCAGAAAACTTGGCCTTTAATGCCAACTTGCAGGAATTTGCTCAGAAAATAACTTATATTTGCTCGCTCGAAACTGGGGGAAAAATTAGCGCTGAGAAAGCCTATAAAGATATTAAAGCGCTTTGGAAAGACTTAAAATCCTCTAAGAAGCAATTGGGAATTGGGCAAAAACCCCCCAGCACCGATGGGGAAAATTCACCCTAAAGCCATCGAAGCAAACGCAGCGTTTGCCGTCGAAAACCCCTGCGATTGCGAGCGCTGCGTTTTGCTGCGTACCCAGCAAATGTAAGGTGCTTGCTGCACCCTACGAAGTCTATGGTTTGGGACTTGGTGTTGCTTCTCCTGCAAATGCAGTACAATTACCGCCGAGGCCAGAAGCAATCGCGCAAGTATTAGTTTTCAGCATCCCCTGATATGTATCAGCACCGGTGCCGGGGCCGCCCAACTCGTCGCTGTAAAGTTCCTTGTCCGAAATTTTGACATTTGCCTCCCTCGCTACAGTCTCCATCAACTTCGGATTAGTTGTAGTTTCGGCAAAAATTGTCGGAACTCCTGCGGTCTTAATTTCTGAGGATAATTCGGCAATTCTAGCTGCTGTGGGCTGTTCCTCTGTCGTCACACCCTGCAAAGCCCCAGCAATTCCCAAACCGTAAGCATCGGCATAGTAACTCAGAGCATCGTGAGTTGTGACTAATTTGCGTTTTTGGGCGGGAATAGTCGCAATTTGAGCTTTGATCCAAGTATCTATTTTTTGCAACTCATCTGTTAAGCTTGCTGCATTTTTGGTATAAAGTTGAGCATTGGCGGGGGAAACTTCGATCAATTCATCCCGAATTGTTTCTACCATACGGATGCCATTTTGAGGGTTATGCCAAACGTGAGGGTCAGGGACTTTTTCGCCTTCGGCGTGGGGTTCGTTTTCCGCTTTCTCTTCGCCGTGTTCGTGCTCGTGTTTGCCCATCAGCGGTTTGGGAACAGCGAGTTCGTGTACGGCGATTTTGGGTGCAGAATTACTGCTAGATTGAATCAACTTAATGATGCTGGGTTCGTGGTTGTAGCCGCCGTATAAAATCAGATTTGCTGTTTCAATCGCTTTGCGGTCTTCCGGCTTGGTTTGGTAGGCGTGGGGGTCGTCTCCGGGCTTGATGAGACAGGTGGTGTCGATCGAACTTTGAGCAATTTGTTTAGTTAGGTCGCAGATAACGCCAGTCGTGGCGACGACTTTTGGCAAGTTGGCGGCGGGACTCTCTGGCGCCGGAGTGGTTGCGTTCTGTCCTCCACTGCACCCAACCACTCCGCAGCCAATTGCCAAAACAGCCGCACCGCAAAATCTGCGGGTTTTTCCAGGCAACTTCTTTAACATTTTTACCTTTGGAACGATAATCGTTATTGCTTTTTCGAGTTATCCTATTCTAGTAGGTACGAACAAGAATCGTTCTCAAAAGCTTGAATTATGCTGGAAGTGCAAGACTTAGCTGTCAATTATCGAGGAATTTCGGCCCTCAGCAGCGTGAATTTCCATTTAGAATCCGGGCAATTAACCGGTGTGTTCGGCCCCAACGGCGCGGGGAAAAGCACGATGGTGAAAGCGATGCTGGGATTGATCCCGGCCTGTCGCGGTTTGGTGAAATATCAGGGGCGGCTGCTGAAGGAACAGTTGTCGCGGGTGGCTTACGTGCCGCAGCGATCGCAAATTGACTGGGATTATCCGATTACGGTGTGGAATGCGGTGATGATGGCGCGAACTGTCCAGACTGGTTGGTTTCGCAGTCCCTCGAAGCAGTCGCAAGAATTGGTGAAAGCTGCTTTGCTGCGGGTGGGAATGTGGGATTTGCGCGATCGGCAAATTGGCGAACTGTCTGGCGGACAGCAACAGCGGATTTTCTTAGCAAGGTCGATCGCCCAACAAGCCGATTTATTCTTCTTCGACGAACCTTTTAACGCGATCGACAAAGCAACAGAAGAGATTATTTTCGATATTTTTGCCGAACTCAAATCAGAAAATAAAACATTGCTAGTCGTCAGCCACGACTTAGGCGAAACTTTAAAACAGTACGACAATTTATTATTGCTAAATAAGCAGTTAATTGCAACAGGTTCCTGCCGAGAAGTTCTCACCGCAGCCAATATTCAAAAAGCTTATGGATACGATTTAAGTTTAGTTTCAGCGTAAGCAAAAAAAGATTTATCTTTAAAATTGATTGTGGCACGGGCGTCCCGCCTGTGCAGTGAATGGTGGTACGGGCGTCCCGCCTGTGCAGTGAATGGTGGCAAGGGCCTCCCGCCTGTGCAGTTGATGGTGGCACGGGCGTCCCGCCTGTGCAGTTGATTGTAGTGGAAAAAATCCTATTATTGACCTAATTCAATGTTAAACCTACTAATTGAGCCGCTAAAATTCGAGTTTATGCGAAATGCGATCGCCGTCGGCATTTTGCTAGGAATTCTCTGCGCCGTTGTTGGATCTTATTTAATTGTACAGCAAATGGGAATGATGGTTGACATGATTGCCCATTCAGTATTAGCAGGATTGCCAGTAGCTTTTTCTTTAGGTTTCAATATTTCGATCGGCGCGTTTATATCGGGAATTATCAGCGCGGTAATTATGGCGTGGATTCAATCGCAATCGCGCCTCAAAATAGATGCCGTTATGGCATTAATTTTATCTACATTTTTAGCAATTAGCGTCACCTTGATTAGCCTGTTGCGGGCAACCAAATTAGACCTAGACGGTTTTCTGTTTGGGAATATCTTGTCAGTTGCACCTGCTGACGTGCAGCAGACTTTTGTCATAACTTTGATAATTTTGGTGGCGGTTAAACTCCTTTACAAAGAACTGCTATTCTATACTTTTGACCCGCTGGGGGCGCAAGCGTCCGGTTTACCTGTAAACTGGATTTATTTCGGGATGATTTCGGCGATTACGCTGACGATTGTTGCGAGTTTGCAAACTGTGGGAGCGCTGTTAGTAATTTCGCTGTTAATCGGGCCGGGAATTACGGCGTATTTGTTGGTAAAAGAGCTGCATTTAATGATGGGATTGGGAGCTACTATTGGAATTACCGCTAGCGTGACTGGTATGTATCTCAGCTATTATTTGAATATGCCCTCTGGTGCGGCAATTGTATTAGTTGTTTTTGGGTTATTTTTAGTAGCTTTGCTGTTCAGTCCCAGTCAAGGGATTTTAACAAGAAAGAGAGGATAAAACTCCTGGATGCACAGGCTCTATCTGTTGTGCATTTTTTACGCTTACTTACGCAAAAAGTAATTTAACGCCCTACTTATAGCAATCCTAAATCATTTGCATAATTATTGTAGGGGCAATCCCACGCCCGGTTCCCCGATAGATAGGGGGTAGGCAAAGAAAGGCACTACCCCTACAAATTTATCTGAATCATTTAGGATTGCTATATAGTAATCTAGGATTTTGTAAAGAGCAAGTTCAGTCCAGGACGCAATTCGACGCTCAGAAACCGGGTTTTTTACTCGATGCAGTCTGCAACGAAGTAGACGCTCGAAAAACCAGGTTTCTCGGCACCCGTGGGTAAGTCCTAAAGTTTTCAATTTTTATGTTTTGGTCAAATGGATGCCTATGCGAACTTAGCGCCGCCCGAAGCCTTTACCGCCCATAGATTTATGACCAAACCAGAAATTCGCCTCGACAGCCGCCAGCGACCAGAAACTGGCCTTCGGGATGCCATTCGAGACAGGAAAAACCGCCCTCTGCACCTTCTAGAATTTGCAGCAATTGTTCTGCTTCGTACCACAAACAAACTTGACCGTCTGCGGATGCGGAAGCTAATAAAAATGTGGTAGGTTGAAAGGCGATCGCATTTACCACTTTTTCATGCACCTCTAACCCCCAACCTTCCCAACCGACTCTTTCATCAGCGTCTCTTTCCCAGACAGAAATGCCTTGAGAACTCGCAGCAGCTAACAAAGGTGCACCCAAAGAATTAGTTTTATCCGACCAAGCTAACTCCCGAACTTTCCCCGGAAAACCCTGCATTACCCACGGTTCAAAATTGCCCCATTCATTAACAATGAGAGTATTGTCCATATTGCCACAAGCTAAATATTCCCCTTGTGGCGACCAAGCAATTGCGCCGGTTGCAGAAGGTACTGATAAAATTTCCGGGTCTTCGTCCCAGTCTTCGCCATGCCAAACTTTGACGCCTTGATAGCCGCTAACTGCCAGATATTGAACCATAGGATGCCATGCTAAATCTAAGATAGATGATGAGTCGAAATTCAGCGTTACTTCAACAACATTATCCTCAGCATTCCAGACTTGAACGCAGCGACCCATACTGAAAGCTAACTGATTGCAGTTGGGACTCCAAGCTAACTTATCAACCCAGACGCGCTGGTTATCCAAAGCAGCAATTAATTCCCCAGAGTTAACGCGCCAAATTCGCACTTTTCCATCTTGTCCGCCAGCAGCTAGGAATTGACTGTCGCGGGAAAAAGACAAGCAATCGGCTGATTTACCCGTGGCAGTTTGTAGCGGTTGCAAGGACAATTCATTAACTGCCCCTACTGCCGCCAGCATCACTTCGCCCGCAGCGGAACAGACTCCTAAAGTTGTACCGTCCGGCGACCAAGTAACAGAAGTTACATAGTCAGACAGCATTTCTTTAGCGTGAAATTGCAGGGTTAGTTCACTTTTATTTGTCTTTTTGTTACCCATATTTATTGAATCTGAGATGTTGCAATATTCTTAAGAACGGGCAAGATGCCCGTTCCACAAAAGATGAATTTTCTGCTTGTGGAACAGGCATCTTGCCTGTTCCGTTTCACAAAAGATGAATTTTCTTTTTGTGGAACAGGCATCTTGCCTGTTCCTAAAATGCTTATTAAAAATGCTTCAATATGTCAGTTAAACCAGACATTTACAAAAATCCTCTCGCAATTGATTTTCATTTAAGTTGCGACCGATGAATACGAGTTCATTTTTCGGAGTTTCGGTAGCTTTCCAAGGTCTATCCGCCCGGCCATCGAACACCATATGTACTCCTTGAAAAACAAATCGCTTGTTGTCTCCGGCGACATTCAAAATGCCTTTTGTCCGAAAGATATTCGGCCCTTGAGTTCGCAACAATTCCTCAATCCAATCGCTGAATTTGTTGCCATCAATAGCACCGGATTCTACTATTGCTACGGAAGAAACTGTTTCGTCGTGTTCGTGAGTGTGTTCGCCCAAAAAGTCGGGTTCGATTTCTAATGCCCGGTTCAAATCAAATGCTTTGACGCCCAACAAAGCATCCATTTGTAATTCAGCGTTGCGGGTGCGGTGAATTTTTGCCATTGCATTCATGGCGCGAATTCGCTTTTCTAATTCTGCCAATTCTTCCTCTGTCACTAAATCAGTTTTGTTGAGCAAAACTACATCCGCGAAGGCAATTTGTTCTTGAGCTTCGTCTGCGTCCCAGTGCTGCCAGATATGCTTGGCATCGACTACGGTGACAACTGCATCTAGCAGTAATTTGTCCCGCATATCTTCGTCTACAAAAAATGTTTGAATTACGGGTGCGGGGTCGGCTAAACCTGTGGTTTCGATGACTATGTGGTCGAATTTGTCTCGCCGCTTCATTAAGTTGCCGATAATCCGAATTAAATCGCCTCTGACTGTACAGCAAATGCAGCCGTTGTTCATCTCGAAAATTTCTTCGTCGGCATCTATTATCAGTTGGTTGTCGATGCCTACTTCGCCGAATTCGTTGACGATGACTGCAACTTTTTTGCCGTGTTCCTGTGTTAAAATCCGGTTCAGTAGCGTAGTTTTGCCTGCGCCGAGATAACCCGTGAGAACGGTAACAGGAACTGATTCGATCGCACTAGCAGTCACCATACTTGACCTCGATTATTGTACAATGATAACCATTATCGCTATTTTATACCAAACTTGCTGCTAGTAGCAAGTATATTAAAAAATGTTAAGAGTTTTTAACTAGAGGAATACGCAGTCTTTGGTTCAAGGCTTACTCATGGGGCTAGAAACCGGGTTTCTACGAGTTTTGGGAACAGGAACGAGAAATATAGGAAGAAACCCGGTTTCTGAGGTCTACCCATGGGGCTAGAAACCGGGTTTCTACGAGTTTTGGGAACAGGAACGAGAAATATAGGAAGAAACCCGGTTTCTGAGGTCTACCCATGGGGCTAAGGATTAATGACTCATGACAATTAATTGTTAATCATAGCTGCAATTTGCTCTCGTTCTAACTCTCGACCGATCAGCACTAATTTGGTTTGGCGGAGTTCGGAAGGTTGCCAAGGACGATCGTAGAAATATTCTATGCGATCGCCCACACCTTGCAACACCATCCTCATCGGTTTCTTGGGAACCGCTACAAACCCTTTAATCCGATAGATTTCCTCCTGCTGCATCAAGGATTGCAGTTTTTTCACCAAAGCTTCAGGTTCAAATTCGCGATCGGCAATAAAGTAAGTTGAGTTAATATCATCATCGTGTTCGTGTTCCTCCTCAGTGTCGTGGTGACTTGGGCGAGACTCCAAATCATCCTCAACCGCCGCATTAAATCCCATTAGCACATCAGGGTTAATTTCGCCAGCTTTGCAGGGAACAATTTTCACACTCGGACGCAATTCTTGCTGCAACCAGCTTTGAACTTTCTTGTGAGTTTCCGCATCTACCCGATCGACCTTCGTTAAAAGTACCATATCGGCACAGGCTAACTGGTCTTCAAACAATTCCTCGATCGGAGTTTCGTGATCTAAACTAGAATCAGCCTGCCGCTGTGCCATCAAAGCATCGATATCACCGACAAAAGTACCGCTAGCAACAGCTTCGCAATCGACAACAGCAACAACACCGTCCACAGTAGCACCGGTGCGAATTTCCGGCCAGCGAAAAGCTTGAATTAAAGGTTTAGGAAGTGCGAGGCCCGAAGTCTCAATTAAGATACAATCAATTTGTTCTCTGCGCTTCAACAATTCCTGCATAGTCGGCAAGAATTCCTCTTGAACAGTGCAGCAAAGACAACCATTTGTTAGTTCAACAATATTGCTGCTAACATTTTCTTCTTCGTCGCAAACTTGGCAATCGCGCAGCAGTTCTCCGTCAATTCCGATTTCGCCAAATTCGTTAACCAGAACAGCAATGCGGCGACCTTGATTATTTTGCAATAAGTGGCGAATTAATGTAGTTTTGCCGCTACCGAGAAAACCAGTGATGACAGTAACAGGAATTTTGTGCATTGATAATTTTGTGCTTATTTGGTGATGGGATATCTCGTTCCCAGGCTATGCCTGGGAATGCTAATCTGTAGCAATCCTAAATCATTTTTGAATTTCTTACTCCCTCCCCTTAGTAAGGGGAGGGTTGGGGTAGGGTAAAAAATTTACTACTCATTTAAAATTGCTATAAAGGCTCTGCCTCGCTGGAACAAAGGAGCGCTTTTAATACGAGGCAGAGCCTCTGCGTATGCGTTAGCAGGCAAAGCCTGGGAACGAGAAGCAAAAAACTAAAGCCCTTACTACAAACCTATCTAATTTGGTAGTGGTGGAATCTTTGCTAAAACCCCTTTTTTCAGAGCTTGAGGACGCTCAGACCAAGGCAACAAACCGTCCGGTTTAGCATAGTATTGACCCGCGCATTCGAGTACCGCCTCGACGCTTTCCGACTCATTTGCTGGTAAATCGCCAAACAGATAAGTGTACTTTCCGACAGCAGCAAAAGACACCGCACAAGAGTGACTGCAAGCACTCATGCACTCAACTTCTTGAATCTCAAATTTATCGGAAAACTCCCAATCTTTAGCGAGTTGCGACAAATTTTCCATTAATTGTTGACCGCCGCTTTTGCCTTCTCGCTTGCCGTTTTTCCAAACACTAGCGCAAGCAGTGCAAACAAATAGACTGTGCTTTGTGCGTACAGCCGTGTTAATTCCATCCATCATCCGTACCTCGCAGATGCGTTCAAAAGTGAGTTAGATATCGGCGGGCATTCTGACTTAAAAAACCCTAACGGTTTCCTTACAGTTGCGGGACAGCGCCGGACTTGCACCGAACTTTCCCCGTTTCCTCTAGCGGCTGCTCCCCGCTAGAACCGATCGCGAAATCACATCATACCGCACTTGCCGCCAATCGATTTTAGATTTTAGATTTTAGATTTTAGATTTTAGATTTCAGATTGGAGAAAGCGACCGCAGGGATAACTCTGGGGACTGATTTAGTAGTTTGTAGGGTGCCAGGCGCGCACCCTGCAGACTATAAATCAAGCAGTTTCGTGCTGCCTCCATGCGGGATGCCACAGCAATTCAGCAGTCGATCGCTTCTCGACCATTTCAGGAGTAATCTTACAGTGAGCCACATCCTTGCGAGAAGGCAACTCGTACATCACATCTAGCATTAACTCCTCTAAAATGCTGCGGAGAGCTCTCGCGCCGGTTTTGCGCCGGTAGGCTTCCTGGGCTATTGCCCGCAGCGCTTCCGGCTGGAATTCCAACTCCACGCTGTCCATCTTCAACAGCTTTTGATACTGCTTCACCAGCGCATTCCGGGGCTCGGTCAATATCTGCATCAAAGCTGCTTCATCCAGCGGCGAAATCACCGTCACGACCGGTATCCGCCCGACAAACTCAGGAATCAAACCAAACTTGACTAAATCGTCCGGCTGTACCTGCTGCAAAATATCAGCGGCCCGCTTGTCTTTCGCCGGCAAAGTTGAGTTGCTGTCGCTTTCTGTTGGCTGAATAAAGCCTAAAGATTTTTTGCCCAAACGCTGTTCAACTATTTTTTCCAAACCGACAAAAGCACCGCCGCAAATAAATAGAATTTTGCTAGTGTCAACTTGAATAAAATCTTGGTAAGGATGTTTGCGGCCGCCTTGCGGGGGCACGTTAACCACCGTTCCTTCCAACATTTTTAGCAGCGCTTGCTGCACTCCTTCTCCCGATACATCCCTAGTGATCGAAGTGTTTTCGCTTTTGCGAGCAATCTTGTCAATTTCATCAATATAAATAATGCCCCGCTGCGCTGATTCGACATCAAAATCGGACATTTGCAACAACCGCAGCAAGATATTTTCTACATCGTCGCCGACATATCCAGCTTCAGTCAGCGTCGTCGCATCCGCTACAGCAAAAGGGACTTCGAGCATTTGCGCCAAACTTTGCGCTAACAAAGTTTTACCGCAACCTGTGGGGCCCACTAGCATGATGTTGGATTTTTGCAGTTCCACATCGCTGTCGGGGGAAGGCTTGTCGCTATCTTTAACTTGGTCAACGCTCAAGCGCTTGTAGTGGTTGTAAACTGCTACAGAAAGGACTTTTTTTGCTGAGTGCTGGCCGATGACGTGGTTGTCTAAATGCTGCTTGATTTCTGTCGGTTTTGGAATTTGACCTAAAACAATTTTCGATTTGTTCGATCGACCCGGGCGCCGCGTTCCTTGTCCCTGAGACTCTCGCACCTCTGATTGGGGAATCTGTTGACCAATTGTTTTGCTGGAGTCAAAGAACTCCTCCTCTAAAATTTCATTGCACAGTTCCACGCATTCATCGCAAATGTAGACGCCGGGCCCAGCTATTAACTTGCGGACGTACTCTTGCGACTTGCCGCAAAAGGAGCATCTCAGATGGGAGTCATATTTTGACATATTTGCCTCTTACTTTACGGTTGCGGTTGCTTGTTTCTACTGGGGAAGTTGCCGCGCGATCGACCTTAGCTTTGCCCTAGAAAGGTTTCCCGATCCGACACCCAAGCCAGTCAGTCGATTTTAGATTTTAGATTTTAGATTTTAGATTTACTCCACAGATAAATTTTGGAGCTGAACTAGGGTCTAAAATTTGGGTATCTGCACGACTTAAGTCGGGGGCTTGTCTCCGTTTTTTGGCGGAGTCAAGCTTCGCGATCTCTATTTCTAACTTAACACTTTTGAGGCATTAGTCATTAGTCATTAGTCATTCGAGCAAATTTGAATTTTTAATTTTCACTTGAAGGTAAAGTGGCACGGGCTTACCATTTTTTGTATTCCAAAAATTTTCCCGACATAATTATTTTCACTCGATCGCCTTTTGGGTCTGCTTCTTTCTCGACATCCATAGTAAAGTCGATCGCGCTCATAATCCCGTCACCGAATTTTTCGTGTATCACTGCTTTGAGCGGCATCCCGTAAACCTGCATAATTTCATAGAAACGATAAATCAGAGGGTCAACTGGAACGGAGGCATCCAAAGAACCTTTTAACGGAGGTTCACAGAGAACCGCAGCCGTCTGACTGTCTAGTCCCAAAGCCGAGACAATTTTCTCGGCTTCATCTTCTGATGCGGTTGCTTGACGGTAAAAAACCGCCGCAATCCAAACTTCGTCGCGACTCAAAACTTTTTCCAAGTCGGCAAAACTAATTCCCTTAGCTTTTTTAGCAGCCAAAAGTTTTTCTGTAATTTCTGAAATTGCCATTAAATCTTCTCCAACTAACTACTGTGCCAGATGTTAAATCTTTCTCATGTTTTGGTATTTTTGTCAATACCAAGCTGAGAAAAAAACAGAATTGATAACTCGGAACTTCAGCAAAAGCAGCTCTCATCAACGGGAGCGTCTCATATTTGTAAAAACACTTGTTCTGGCTCCTTCCTTCTGCCTCTTGCCTCGCAGCAAGAGAGCCTCAAAACAGAGATTTCTAGCTTGGCTGCTTTCATTGATCTCCTCCCTCATCACCCCCCCACAACTCATACAATTTTTGATTTTAGATTGTAAATTTTAGATTGGCAACGACTGATGACTGCCAGGGTTGAGAGCTACTCAACAGTTGCATTCTTTTTTTAACCGGTATCACAACGGATAAATCCCAAAAAAATAACTCATCACTTCCCTGGGGCAATGGTACAGTTAGCAGTATATGCAGTACAAGTTACACAGGGAAAGGCAGTCGGCAAGCGACCGAATTTTTATCGTGCTAGCGTGAAGCTCAATCTTCGCTCCCACAGCCAAAGCCCCTTTACCTCTGACAATCGGCAACTGACAAAAGTATGGAGATTCAGACCAAAGATTACACCATCCTGTACGATCGCGCTACCCAAACAGTGACCTGCTGCGGCTCGTTCCGGCTCAGCCAGATGGAAGAATACGCGCCGATCGTCGATCTGCTCAACGAAGTGGCTGAATCCTCGCCAAACACAATTACTCTAGACTTGCGAAAACTAGAATTTTTAAATAGTTCTGGAATTAACATTGTCTCAAAATTTGTCATCAAAGTGCGCCAGCAAAAAAATATTAAAATCGCCATAAAAGGCTCTAAACACATACCCTGGCAGGGAAAATCCCTCAAGAACTTGCAGCGGCTGATGCCTTCCTTGCACTTAGAATTAGAATAGTAAATCGAAAAATGTAAAAATCAGTGCAGGCTAAGTCCGAGCACCAAGATCTGGGCGACCCAAGTTAATGGGAATAAGTCACAGTTAAGTTACCACCAAATCGTAAAAAAACTCTCAACAGACTAAAAATTACCAATTGTCAATTGCTATGCAGGAAGAACCATCGAGAGAACAGCTACTTTTGGACGTTCAGCGACTGAGTGCGGAACTTGAAAACTTGAAGGGCGAAAAGGCTGACCTAGAAATTTTGCTGCAGACTACCACCGAACATTCCGATACCATGGAAGCTGACTTGCTCGGCAAAGCTAAGGTGGCAGCGCTCTCAAGCGAAGAGCAGTTTCGGGCGATCGCCTCAGCAACTCCCGTTCCGGTATTGGTTTCTCGCCTCTCGGACGGCTTAATTCTGTATGCCAACGCTCAATTGGCTTCTCTGCTGAACATGCCCCTCGAAGAATTGATCGGCAGCAGCACCCCAGACTTTTACGTCAACCCGAGCGATCGCCCGAAGATCATAGAGGAAATTACCACAAACGGTTATGTCAAAAACTACGAACTCCATTGCAAAAAGGCAGACGGCACTCTCTTCTGGGCGATGATTTCAGTTCAGTCCCTTCAGTTTAACGGCGAACAGACCGCATTGTGCGCATTGTACGACCTCACCCAGCGCAAGGAAGCAGAACAAACCCTCCAAGAGAGCGAAAAGCGGCTCCGCCGCCAGAGTCTGGCTTTGTTGCAGCTAGGTAGGCAGAGAACTTTCAACAGCGGTGCGCTGAATGTGGGAATTCGCGAAATTACCGAGGCGGCAGCCCGCACTTTGGAAGTGGAAAAAGTCAGCGTCTGGCTTTACAACCATTTCAGATATGGAACTCGCTACCCGACAGATCCCCAGCTAAGTTTTACAGAGAGAGCGCTCGCCCACAACCAAACAGAGGCAATCGATACAGACGCAGCCCCAGAGCAAGAGGAGGGGGGCAATCATTCTAAGTTTAAAATCCCCAGCCTCAAATTAGTTTGTCTCGACTTGTACGATCGCACCCGCGAAAATCATTTGACCAGCGAATCCATATCCGCAAGCGATTTAAAATTTTCAATTTTAGATGTCGAAGGCGACGCACCGGGCGAAAACTTGCGATCGGACAAAGCTTTAGAACCTGCGCCAAACACTCCAAACCCTCTAAAAACAAATTTGTCCCGCTCATCTGCGGTAGCGGAACCTTCCGCTGTGCTGCCGAATGCCACCAAGCCCAATTCATCCATATTAAATGTAGCAATTAGGCTCGGCGGCAAGATCGTGGGCATCCTCTCTCTCGAACATATCGGCGCGCCCCGCCAGTGGGCTCTGGAAGAGCGCACCTTCGCCGATTCTTTGGCAAATTTGGTAGCACTGGCGATCGAAGGATTTGAACGCCAGCGGGCTCAGGAAGCCCTCTCCAAAGCCAAAGCGCAGCTAGAAATGACCGTCGATCAGCGCACCGCTCAACTCACCGCCGCCAATAAACTGCTCCGCATCGAAATTGCCGAGCGCAAAAGAGCCGAAATAGCTTTGCAAGAAGCCTTACACAAAGCTGAAGCAGCTTCCAGAGCTAAAAGCACTTTTTTAGCCAATATGAGCCACGAGCTGCGGACGCCGCTCAATGCCATTATCGGTTACAGCGAAATACTACAAGAAGAAGCACTGGAATCTGGACTCGAAAACATCATTCCCGATACCCAAAAAATTTATAATGCCGGCAAACATTTGCTGACTTTAATTAACGATATTCTCGACCTTTCTAAGATAGAAGCCGGTCGGATGGAGCTTTATTTAGAAAATTTTGACCTCGGCAACTTAATAGAAGAAGTCGTTGCAACTTTGCACCCTTTGGTCGAAAAAAATCACAATCAATTGCAAGTTTCTTGCTCGGGGAATTTGGGAGCGATGTATGCAGATTTGACTAAAGTCCGGCAAATTCTGTTTAATTTGCTATCCAATGCCTTGAAGTTTACCGAAGGTGGCACAGTGGTGTTGAGCGCTACTCGCAAACCAGTAGAAGGCAGCGATTGGCTTTATTTGCAGGTATCTGATACGGGGATAGGGATGTCGGCAGAACAGCAGCACGGTTTGTTTGAACCTTTTATTCAAGGGGATGCTTCGACTACTCGCAAGTACGGGGGCACCGGTTTGGGATTGGCCATTAGCCGCTTGTTTTGCCAGATGATGGGCGGCGATATCTCTGTTGAAAGTCAGTTGGGTGTTGGATCTAGTTTTACTGTTCACTTAAAGGCAAAAGTTGATATTAAGTAGAACGGCGTAAATATTTGTAGTTGGAATGAGGCAGGAGGCAGCTATGCTGAAGGCAGGAGGGAAGAGGGTTTCAGCCTCATTTATTGTTCTTAACACAGTTGTGTTTTTTCCCACACACTTACTTAGTTAGAAGGAAGAGGGAAGAATCATCGATTCCCAATTCGCAATGCCCAATTCCCAATTCTTATTGATACAGCAGATTCCACGTTTATGAAGTACCCCGCTTATCGTTTTATCCCGGTAGGGACACGGCGAAAGCCTTTGTCCCTACACTTCATCAACCTGGAATACGCTGTAATTGTGACGCCGATCGCGATCGACCTCTGTTGCTAATCACAAAGTAGCATTTTTTCTCAGCCTAGAATACCTATATTATCCCAAACTTGTGCCGCAAACAGGATATGGCCTCTGGCTGCATTCACGAGTCGCACCTCAACCTCATGCAGGGAGAGGGTGTTGCTTGTAGAAAGGCAATTTGGTAAAAGTAATCAGGACTTACCATCGGGGCCCGTGCGAAACCGGGTTTTTTACCGAATCTGGCGTCTACAACCCGTCTTTTCCCAAAAAAACCCGGTTTCTCAACAATCGTGCGTCAGTCCTAAGTAATGCTATGGTCGCTAACCAGTAGCAGGCAAAAGTTAACAGGAAATCAGGAATTATCAAAGGTCTCTGGACGCAGAAACACAATTCTGCTTTTTGCCTTTAAACTGCTGCTTCTACTGGCGAGATAGCAATGCCACTCAAAGCTGCGTGCAAATTCTCAGAATCAAAGGAGTGCATCTACATGATTAAACCTTGCAGTCAACCGCTAAAAATAAATCCTTTCACTTGTTATCGCGATCCTGCTACAGGCAGGTGGATTACTGTAGCTACAAATGTTGAGAGCGCTTGCGAAACAGATTCTAGTTTGAAAGCAACAGCCGAAGGCGAAAACCAAGGTAAAGTAGAAACGAGTCTTTCGCCTTCGCCTGCAGTCTCGCTGCCGAAAAAACGCCTTTCCTTCTCCTTGCCTCCCCTCAAAAAGCTTGCTAAAAAATCTGCTGTCACTGTTAGCAGGTAGCCATCGCAGGGGCCTAATCTAGTTTCCACAGTTAGTCCCCGGCGATCGCCAAACAAAAAAAACGAACTTATCCATAGCATAAATTGCCAAAAATTGATATACTGCCAGCAAACTTTCTCCTTCAACATCCGTGAAGTATTTGCTCGATCGCTGCCTGCAATTTGTCTGGACAGACCGACCGATTCGCCAGCGGGGAACAATCATCGTTGCTATCCCCATGATTTTTCTGTTTGCTTCACTGCTAGCAATTGCAAGCCTCCGGCAGATTACCCTACAGATAAGAGAGCGAGCAGATACTAATAGAGCAATACTTCAGGAAACTAACCGCTTGTTAACCCTGGTGGTGGATGCGGAAACTGGCATTCGAGGTTACGGGTTGACGAAGCGCCACACATTTCTCTCACCCTACTTAGAAGCCAAGAAGAGTTTGCCTCCGCTGCTGGCTGAACTCCAGGTTATGGTTCGAGAAAACAAAGTGCAAGCTCAGCGATTTGAAGATATAAAAAAAAGTACCGAACAGCATATAAATTTCTTGCAAAACACTTTGAATAAGCTCGACAGTTCGGCAACAAGCGTGCAGTCGCCGGAAATAATTGAGGTGTTCGCTCAAGGCAAATTGAGGAGGGATAACCTGCGCGCAAAAATCAATGTGTTTGCTAATGCCGGCGAAGCCTACCAGAAAGCTCTAGATCTGCAAAGACGGGATTTGATAGATTTCACTAATTTTGTGCAAGTTGCTGGTTTGCTTTTCGGCTGTTTGGGTGCAGGATCTTCCTGGTATTTATTTGATAGTTTAGAGAAAGAATTGAGGAAGCGGGAAGCAGGCTTGGAAGAAAGTAAAAGTCGCATTCAAGCTGTGGTTGACAATGCGGCTGACGGGATTATTACTTTGGACGCACGGGGAAACATTGAGTCTTTTAATCGAGCTGCAGAAAAGATTTTTGGGGAGAAAGCCGATCGCATAATTGGCTCTAACCTGCGGCGGCTGATCGCTCAACCGCAGCCGTACAGCAGCGTGGGGGATTATTCGGTCGAATATTTTGTGTTACATCCAGATACTACGCTGAAGACTTACCAGCAAGAAACAGTTGGAATTCGCCACGACGGAACTAAGTTTCCGATGGAGTTAGCTATCAGCGAAATGCGTCTGGCAAATCAACACTTGTTTATTGCGATTTGCCGCGATGCCAGAAGAAGGAAAGAAGCTGAGGAAACTCTGCGCAAGCAAGCGCAAATGCTGGATTTAGCGAACGATACGATCGCCGTACTAGACTTGAACGGCGCGATTTCTTATTGGAATTTGGGGGCGAAGTGGCTCTACGGGTGGCGGAAGTCGCAAGCAATAGGAAAAAATATTCACAAGCTTTTACAAACAGAATGGGCCCAACCTTTTGAGGTAATTCAAAAAGTATTTTTCGAGAAGGGTTCTTGGCAAGGAGAACTGGTGCGAACTAAGAAAGACGGGACAAAAATAACGGTGGCCAGCCGGTGGACTTTGCAGCGCGACGATCTAGATCGACCGGTTGCTATTTTGGAAATCAGCAACGATATTAGCGATCGCAAACGCTCAGAAATGGCTTTAGCCCAAAGCGCCCAGCGGTTTCGCGCTACTTTTGAGCAGGCGGCAGTCGGCATGGTTCAAAAGACTGTGGAAGGTAAATTTCTGTTAGTCAATCAAAAAATTTGCGAGATTTTGGGCTACAGCCGCCAAGAATTGGTGGAGAAAACATTTCAAGAGATTACTTTTCCCGAAGATTTGGCAAGCGAACTGGAACTTTTGCGCCAACTGTTAGCAGGAGAAATTGAAAATTTCTCTCTAGAAAAGCGCTATGTCCGCAAAGATGGAGAGTTGGTGTGGGCCAACTTGACTGTTTCGCTGCTGCGAGAACAAGATGGCAGTCAATTTCTGATGAGTGTGGTAGAAGATATTAGGGAACGAAAACAAGCTGAGGAATCGCTGCGGTTGCGCGCTCAAGAATTGAGGTGGACGGCACAAAATCTCGCTCAAACGACGAGTATTTTGAGAAAGCGGAATCAAGAATTAGACCAGTTTGCTTATGTAGTTTCTCACGATTTGAAAGCGCCGCTCAGGGCGATCGCAAATCTCAGCAGTTGGATAGAAGAAGACCTCAGCGACTCGATGACAGAGGAGACTCTGCACCAAATGAACCTGCTGCGCGGCAGAGTTCACAGAATGGAAGGTTTGATTGAGGGACTGCTGCAATATTCCCGCGTCGGACGGATTCAAGCAGCTTCAGAACTGGTAAAAGTTGAGAATTTATTAGCAGAAATTATTGATTCGCTGGCACCCCCGTCTGGATTTGAGGTGAAAATTGAACCGGGAATGCCAACTTTTGTGACCGAAAAATTGCCGTTACAGCAGGTTTTTTCTAATTTAATCAGCAACGCAATTAAGCACAACCGAGCTGAATCCGGTAACGTCACAATATCGGTTAAAGAGTTAGATGATTTTTACGAGTTTTCTGTGGCGGATGACGGGCCGGGAATTGCTGCTCAATATCACGATAAAGTTTTTGTGATTTTTCAGACATTGGAAGCGCGCGATAAAGTTGAAAATACTGGCATTGGTTTGTCGTTAGTGAAGAAAATTGTCGAAGGTCAAGGGGGCAGTATTTCGCTGGAATCTGCCGAAGGTGAGGGAGCAACTTTTCGGTTTACTTGGCCCAAGCAATCTATTAACAAACAGGTTAATTAAAAAAACTGTGATTCTTGGTGTCAACTTAAGCAGGAATTACGCCAGGAATCATTTTTTACACTATCTGTAGTGGTAAGGTGCGCAGTGCTCACCCTATAGGTAGAGTCTGTGCGTCCAAGACTGTTAAGGTAAACGATCGACTCCTATGTAAATGGTAGCCGTTCTTGAGCGGGGCTAGGGAGGCTCGCACGGTACAAAAACAGCACTTTCCATGACTTGGCCGCTGGGGGAGCATCTCATATTTGTAAAAACACTTCTTCTGGCTCCTTCCTTCTTCCTCTTTCCTTCTTCCTCTTTCCTTCTTCCTCTTTCCTCGCAGCCTCGGGCCTCGGGCCTTAAAACTCCAATTTCTAGCTTAACTGCAAAAGTGAGATGCTCCCGGTCACTGGGCACTGACATCTCGATCGAACTAGACTAGAGTGGAGTTCCCGAGCACTAATCTTTGCCCTGCAAATCTTTCGCTGAAAAATATATTATCGGCGGTGAGCTTGGTGGCGGGTTTGTGGGTTTTATTTTTCAGCCAAAGTACAGATTGAAATTTGTGCAAGAGGCTGATATGCAAGTTGCGGAAAATGGGAACAATATAAAGATGGGATTGTACTGTCAAGCAGTAACTACCTGCAATACCATCTCTGAAATCATTCAGGAAGGCGTCAATGTTTAAGAGCAAATTATCCAAAGTTATCGTATTGCTGCTGCGGCGGGTTCTCCGTGTGACTCGATCGGGGGCGAAGCGGCTGATGAGAGCAATGCTACGATCGCTCATGGCTATGGGCCGCAGGGCGAGATTGCCAGTGGCGGGCTTTGTGTTGCCGACGGTGACGATGGTGTTGCTGGTAGTGATCTTGTTGACTGTGGCGATTACCCTGCGATCGTTCGATCGGGCGAACACGGCGCGTAACGTGCGCGTGAACCAGCAGGTGCTGGCGGCCGCGACTCCCGCGCTCGATCGGGCAAAAGCAAAAATTGAATATATGCTGCGGGAAGACCCGCAAAGACCGACGGCGACTCCATCCGATGCAGAAATGTACCGGATTATGTCTTCCTATCCCGCCAACCCAACTGCTGCCGACCCAGACTTTTATACGTTCGCGGGTGAGGAACGCCTGGTACTCAGAGCCGATTTAGATGACAACGGCACTCCCGACCCTACCCCTGCGAACCTAAGAAGCTCGCTTTTTAGCGCACCCAACAGAGAAAATGAAGAGCTAAATACTGCCTGGAGATATCCCGTCGATACCAATAACGACGGTATATTTGACACTTTTACTCTTTACGGAATCTACTTTCGTACCCCAAAAACTACAAGAACGAGAAGGGAACTGGATGCCAGAACACCGCCCATGCGAACAGGAACTATCAACCCAGCCTGTACTCAAGGACAGGGTACGGTTGCAAGTTTGGTAGGGGACTCCGGTTGGGAAAGACTAAATGGCAGGTTCCAGAAAAGTTTCTTTGTTTACACGGTTAACGTACCGATTACACAGGACGATATGGCAAACGGCTTGAACGCCAACCAGTTTCAAGTTTTCTCTGGAACCCCCAGCATATCGGCTCTCGAATACCAGCAAGACCAAAGCCGTATTCCCCTCAGCAACAATGCCGTGGTATATGAAGACGACTTAGAGATATCTCCTGGGCCCAGCTTCAATCTAAACGGGCGGATATTTACAAATAGTAATTTTTTGGTGACAGTCTTAAATTCGGCAAATACTGTACAACTATATCAAGTCAGTAGCAAGCAATCTTGTTTTTACGATCAAGAAAATAGCAGAATAGTCGTAGGCGGTAATGTTGTGAATGGGTGGTCGGACAACACTACCGACAATGCCCAGATAAATCCCGTGCGAGTAGATATTTTCAAAAGCCAAGCCGACACAGACGAACCAAATGCAGATGGGCTAACAATTAACAGCGCCACCAATCAATCTGTAGCGGAAAACAGCCTTGCGGTACTATACAACAACAACGCCTACTCCCAGCGGTTAGCTGCTCTAGTAAACGCTCAACTAGCAAATGCAGCAGGTACTGACCCGACTTCAGTTCAGCAAGCAATGCTGGCCCCCAAAAGCCAGAGTCGCGCTCAAGCATTACAAGATTATTTTAAAGAACGGCTGCGGAAAGTTCCTTTTGCAGAAAATGCGGCCCTTCCTCCCCCTCCCTTCATAGAAGGAGCCGGTGACACCCTCAGACCCAGAGATGCTCTGAACTGGAGCATTCCTAATGGAACTGCGACAGTAGGCAGTGTCGCCGGGCCGACGGGACTTACTATTCGTCCAGATCAGCTACCAGCCGAAGACCCCGCTAAGTTAAAACTTACTGACAGCGAAAATTTCTTGGGCAATCGAGTCACGGTAGGCAACAACTTGCCAGCACTGCGGTGGAACGGCACCAGCTTTACTAATGAGGATCAGCAAGTAGATGGCACCACTACATGGGCAAATAACGGCCCAGTTCGCACCCGCACACCCCAAGTAACCAAAATTGCTGACGTGGGAGCAACAGACCGCGGCAACGGTGTCGGCGAAGCACCCAACCCCGCAAATCCTTTCCAAGATGGTTTCTGGGAAAAAAGCGCCGCTGAACAACCGAGAACTCCCCTTGACGGTGTTGGTGGTCTGCGGGTAATTACCAGCGCCGGAGTGTACGATCGCACTAATTCCTTCCTGCCGCCACCTACCTGGATAGATGGTACCGGTACATTGAGAACGGGCCCCGCATCCGTTGCTATCCCTCCCGTTGCTACCACCAATACTTACGACGACCCGGAAACTGCTGCTGTGGAAGAGTACCGTGTCGTGTGGCCCGACTCCATGCCGATGTCTCCTTTGGGCCCGGGTTCTCAAGTCTGGAACAACGGTACTGCATTGGCGGGTGCGCCTGCTGTTGCTCCTGGAAATTGGGTAAACTGGGACACCGCAACTTGGTCGCCACCGGTGGCACCCCCAGCTCTGCCAGACGCTACGGGCTTGCCTGCAGCAGACACAAATCCTAATAATAATTTTGTTGCTGAAGACCCCGCCACGGCTCGCAAATTTGCCAAAGGTGACTTGCGGATGCGGGCAACGGCAGTTTATCACTATGCAAACAGCGGCTTCAACCCAGTAGCACTAGCAGCAGCACCAGCCGGAACCCAACCAACTCAAGCCCCCTTCGCCTGTGTCAGCAGCTACTACGACCCCAGCAATGCTTCCACAGCCAGAAACATCTTGACAGGAGCGCTGCCCGATGTCAGCGGACAGGGAGCGCTTGCACCAGATGTGGCAACACGCGACGCAGGACTGGGAGCGCAGCAGACTTTTATAGGCTCTAACAACGGCATCACCTACAACCCCCCGACGAGATTGCAGTCGGCGGTTCCCGCTTCAATCCTGAACCCCGCTACAGGCTTGCTGGGCGGTGGAGACGTAATTTTGGAGGCCCAGGCAAATATGGTTTTTCCAGACGGTAGGTTTGCCAACGGACCGTTGAGAACCGCTCTCCAAGTTGCTCCGGCGGCTCGCACCCTAGCACAACAAGCAGCTATTGACTCAACTAATTGTGCCCTACAAATACTTGACGCCTCGATCGTTCCCAATTCTGCACTGATTCCTAACGGGGCAATTCAAGAAGTAGCATTTATCAACGGCAGAGAAGTCAAGGCGGTCGATCGCGACGACCCGAACACGATCGTCAACGAAGCCTTTACCCTCAGCAGTCCACTGGGTACAGCCGCACCAGCAGCACAATTAACAGGCAATTACAACCAACCCCTAGAAGAACGGGAACCCTTAGAAATTCGGGCCACTCAGTTAGACATCAATGCCTTGCGCGGAACAAACATTGCAGGGCCAAATACTACGGTGACGGAATGGCTGCTGCCCAACAGCGGGATTATTTATGCTGGCCGAGACGACGCGCTGCCCGATCGCAGCTCTCGATCGACAAATTCATTGACAGACAAAACACTCAGTCCTACAGACAACCGACTAGATCCAACCCGCAAGCCTAACGGCATAGTCTTAATTAACGGTCAGGTGCTATTTCGCGGCGCCGGCAACACTCCCATAACACCAACGGATCTAAATGCTGTAGTCAGAGAAAAAGGGTTGACCCTGGTATCGAATTTGCCGGCTTACATCAAGGGAAACTTTAACCTTCACGGCAACATCCCGCCCGCAGATCCTGCGAATCCTACACCCGAGTTTACACAAGTGGAAGAGTTTACGGATACTGTGGACCCTGATTGGGGAAATTTTTATACCCGCACCGAGCTTGACTCCAACTTTGCCTGCCGCGCGGGCGATCCGAGGCTTCCGAACTGTACCGTGGGGGACTTTTGGAGACAGGCAACAGTGCTGGCAGATGCAGTCACCCTTCTATCGCAAAATTACCGTTTTGGCTTCCGCAACGAGGGAGATTTTGATCTGAGAAACAATGCGGGTGCTGCTGCTGTATTGCCTCGCAGACAGCAAGGATTTTACAACAACAACTTTGTAACTAACGGACTTTCCAGCGGGGCGTTTTCAGACAACGGCAATTTAGTAGGTGCTGCAGGTGCTAGCGCTACACCGCTGACAGACGCTACCTATGTGGCTCAACCGAATCTAGCCAATCTCCCGCTTTCAAGTTCCTATTTCAATAACTTTGTTACCCCCGTCCAGCGGCGGGAGGCTTTGCCAGAGTATGTAATGGAAGTTTGCACAAAACTGCCGGTTTCTGAGTGTACGGATGCGGACTGGTTTGTGGATCTGAGAGCCTCGGGACAGACGGCAAAAACTTTATTGGATGCGGGTACGCCTTATACCTCTCCTGACCCTGTTAACCCTGGTACTTCTACTTTTCAAGCTGGCTCGACTGTCGATCCCCCATTGCCAGAATTGCAGCGATTCCCCCGCCGCGTGGCTTTTGACAGAACTGCTAGCCCTCCGCAGCCTTTGGCAATTACTGATGCAGCAGGAACTATCACAGCAGGTGGTAACGGCCGTTTAGGAACTAACGCTCTGTGGTTTGCACAGAATAATGGGGGTAACGCGGCTTACACTCAGACGAATCCTTTGTATCTGGTCAACATCGACGGTCTCTCTACCGGCAATATAGACGGTAGCAGAGTACCTCTACCAACCTGGGTAGCAGCAGGAAGCACAACTCCATTACCACAAGTAACTACTGTACCGGCAGCACCGTACGATGGGTCACAGCCGCTATTGATGCCATTTCCGCAGTTCCTGGGTGTAACAGGAGCACCTGATGGGCTGCCACAAGGTACCAATGCTGCACAAGGCACAGGGTGGGTTTCCCATGCAGTGGCTGATACTACTTTCAATCTGATCGTTGGATCGGGCGACACTCCTTCGAGGGCGCTAGACACTTCGTCGGGTGACTTTAACGGAGGTTTGCAAAACTTCCCCCGATTCTTAGAGATTTGGAGTGATTCCAGTACAGGCACTGCAATTGCGACTAACATCCGAGGGTCTTTCGTCCAGCAAAACCGCAGCGCCTTTAGTACCGCACCCTATCAGCCAATTTTGCCTCAGAACTTTCCGGCAGATACGGTAGCTCAGCTCGCAAGTCTGTTCGCCCTATCACCAGATCCTGCCGGACAGCCTGCTATTCTTGCAAATCCGCCAAATAGTCTGTCACCAACTGGATACAACATACAAGGTGGTCGGATTCCATACTTCACCCCGCCAGCCCGGAACTGGGGTTTTGATGTTGGTCTGCTATCTCAGCCTCCTGACTTGTTTACTCAAAAGTTCACGACTCCTTCGACAAAGACTCAGCCAGCCGAGTATTTCCGGGAAGTAGGTCGCAATGACCCGTGGGTAACAACTTTGATGTGCGGCCGTGTAGCTCCCGATCAGCCGACTAATGCCAATCAAGTTGCGACTTCTACTCGCCCCGCAGGTTGCCCCACTTAACCCTCTAACTTTCCGCCGCGCAATTACTGGAGTCCTATTTATGACTAAGCGACAACGACAGCAAAATTTATCCCAGTCACGAGATGGTGGCTACACGATTATCGAGTCATTGGTAGCGATGATTGTAGTTTCGGTGCTGATGATTGCGATCGCCCCGGTGATGGCTTACTCAGTAGCGACTCGCGTACAAGCGCGGCGGATGGAACTGGCCACCCAGGCGGCTACAGCATACATCAACGCTCTGAGAGTGGGGGCGATCAGACCTAATGATGCAACAAGCCCAGCAGGTTTTCCTGCGCGAGATACATCTGTTGCTCCTGCGGCTCCTCCTCCTCCTGCTTCTACAACAAGCCCGGGTAATACTTTGTACTGCGTTAACTTCAATGAAACCCCAGCTTGTGATGACAGCAAAGACTTTTTTGTTCAAGGTCTTTGGCGAAATCCAGCTAATACAACCAACGATCCGACACCAACAGGCTACGAGCTGACTGTGAGGGTTTACCGCGCGGATGGGTTTACCGGAGCGACGATGACAACTGTACAGCAATCAGTTGGTAATTCCGGTCTTGGCAATCCTCAAGCGCCTTTGGTCGTAATGAAAACACAAATTCCTCCTACTACACAAGGGGGTGCTTCAGCGCGTCAATCATTATGTTCTCGGCTTAACCCTAATGGAGCTATTAACTCCTCTGTCTGCCGGTAATCAAAGTCGTGTTATCAAATCATAATCGCTCCCCCATTTGGCAAAGGAAAAAGTCAAAATGAAAACTTTACTCAGGTGGCTTCTCAAAAGTCAGCACCAGCGAAACTGCTCAGGGTCAGCTCAAACAGAAAAGGGCATGACTCTGGTCGAGCTATTAGTCGGAGCAATTATGGCATTTTTAATCATTACGCCGATGCTCGGTTTTGTAGTCGATATGCTGAATACCGACAGGAGGGAACAAGTCAAGTCAAACACCGAGCAAGACATTCAGGCGGCACTTGATTTCATGGCTCAAGATTTGAGTCAAGCTATTTATATTTATGATAATAATCCCGCTACTACCAACAATGCCACCACTACCGCTACAGGCATCCCTGCACTCCTAGCAGGGAATTTCATCCCCCCCGCAGACGCAAATCAAACCCCAATTCTTGTATTTTGGAAGCGGCAGCTTCTCCCGAATTCTATGCCTCTGACGGCAGGTGCCCAACCAAATAGTTGCACAACAACAGCAACCGGCGCAAATACGTGCAACGATACCTATGTTCTAGCATTAGTTGCGTACTACCAAGTTAGAGAGGCTAGTTCTAACTCTATTTGGTGTCAGCCATCAGGAACCGCTTGTCCTACCCGTATTGTTAGGTATCAAATTCAGGACGGATTGCGAGATCCTAACTCGACAGATCCAGATCCATCACAACGCTACTTTACGGGTGTAAGCACAGGTCAACAGCGCAGTGATGCCTTTAACCCAGGTAATACCACTCAACCAGGTTTTGACATCAGTAACCCCACTCAAAATGTGACGACGGGAGCAGCTAATTTCGCGACAGACCCTCCGGAGGTATTGGTTAATTACATCGACCACAGCCCAGGGCCGGCAGTCACAGGTAATGAATGTAGAACCGCTCTTGGCAATCCCACCGATACAACAGGAGTTACGCCAGCGCTAATCCCAGAAACAACGCTAAGAATACCCGCCGCGCCGGACACAGCTAATAGCTTCTACGCTTGTGTTGATACATCTAAAAACATAGCCAGAGTTACGCTCAGAGGAAATAGTCTGCGCCGCCTTCAACCCAATAATGCTGATTATGCTGCCAACAAATCGGCATTTTTCCCAACAGCAAGCGTGCAAGTACAAGGTCTCGGTGCGCGAGGACAATAACTGATGTCTAAAAATGATTTCCGAATCGCGCCAGCAGCGAATAAAAACAGGAGAATAAAATGAAAACCCCAATATTATTAAAAGTTTTGCAGATTTCTCCAACAAAAGCAAATCCCCATTACAAAAATACTCGCTCCAGAAACGCCGATAAAGGCTTCACCCTTCTCGAAGTGCTGGTGATAGCGTTGATCGTAGGTATATTAAGTTCGATCGCCGCCCCAAGCTGGCTGGCCTTCATCAACAGACAAAGAGTTCGCACTGTAAACGATCGAGTTTTGCAATCATTACGAAGTGCGCAAAGCGAAGCTAAGCGAAGTAAGCGCGATGTCACAGTTACATTTTATACCTCATCTTCTACCCCCATATCTGCCGATCCGCCAAGAGTTGAGATCGATACCAATCCAGCAGAACCCGATCCGTTAAAAAAAGAGATCCGAAAAGAAACTTTCAGTAGCGGAGGCGAAATCAAACCCCGCACTATTGCGATTTCAACTAATGCAACTGCTTATACTGATGGTTATGCTGTTCCTGCAAACTCGATCGTTTTTGACTATAAGGGAAACGTGAAACAACTTCCATTAGATTCAAACAATAATAGGCGATTGGTAGTTTCAGTTGCTCCATTTGATACATCTGTTCCATCTGGGTTTGGGCCTAATACCAAAGGCAAACAGTGCGTGATTGTGGAAACTATCCTAGGAGGAATGAGAACTGCTGAAGGAAACGATCCAGTAACTGGGTGTCCCTAATAGCTTTAAATAAATTTAATCTTAATTCATAACAGCAATTCCGCATAAGTTCTGAATTGCTAAAAATATTAACTTAAATTATTTTATATTTCAAATCTAATTAAAAATGTCAAACTATGCTATTAGAACTAAAACAAATAATCATCCAGCCAGGAAATCAACTATTACTCAAAGACATAACCTGGCAGATGTTTGAAACCCTATTAACAGAATTGGGAGAAAGTCGCGCATCCCGACTTTCATACAGCAAAGGAACATTAGAAATCATGGTTCCCCTACCTGAACACGAAATTGGTAAAGTCCTGATTGGTAACTTAGTTGAAGCACTACTCGAAGAACTTGGTATTGAATTTTGGTCTCTGGGCTCCACCACATTCAAAAATCAAAAAATGGCTCAAGGAGTAGAACCAGATACCTGTTTTCACATTCAAAACGAAGCCGCAGTCAGAGGCAAAAACAGCATCGACTTAGAAACAGACCCACCTCCCGATTTAGCCATAGAAATCGACCTCACCTCCCGCACTCAGTTCAACAACTACGAAGCATTAGGAGTACCCGAATTGTGGCGCTACAACGGCCGCAACCTGCAAATCAGCGTATTGCAAGATGGAAAATACATACAGTCCGATCGCAGTCTCCAGTTTCCCAACTTCCCCATCACCGAGCTCATCCCCCAATATTTAGAAAAAAGCAAAACAGCCGGCAGAAACGTCGCCATGAAAGCCTTTCGATCTTGGGTGAGAGCCCAAAATTAGCGATTAGGCGATCGACTTTCATCCACACCGGGCGATCGAATCAACACGGGCGATTTACGCGATCGGGCAATTGATACGATCGGGCAATTTATCCGATCGGGCAATTGATACGATCGGGCAATTTATCCGATCGGGCAATTGATACGATCGGGCAATTGATACGATCGGGCAATTTATCCGATCGGGTGAATTATCCGATCGGGCGAATTATCCGATCGGGCAATTTATCCGATCGGGCAATTTATCCGATCGGGCAATTTATCCGATCGGGCAATTTATCCGATCGGGCGAATTATCCGATCGGATAAATTGCCCGATCGGGCGATCGACAAATTTGCTGTAGGGAAACGGCACTGCCGTGTCCTCACTGCCGTGTCCTCACTGCCGTGTTCTCACAAAATATACATTGCAGGCTGTATCTGTAAGGAAACAGCCCTGATGTGTCGTTAACCGCAGCTTTTTTAAATTCCCATATATTTTCAGTAAATACCGATCTGCACAGTTACCAAACCCAAAAGTTAAAATATACCCAATAAAAAATAGCTCCTCCTAGCTATTTTGTTGCCATTTAAATATCAGGGAGTGCATCTACGTGTCAATAAATAAAACGCTCAAAGGCAGAGCCACTACACCTGCCGCAGGTTTTACAATGATTGAGACATTGATAATTATTTTAATCGTAGGGATATTTAGTGCGATCGTCGCCCCCTCTTGGCTGATGTTCATCAACAACCAGCGTTTAAAGGCATCGCTCGATCGAGCTTATTCGGCAATGGAACTTGCCCACAGCAACGCCAAACGCGACAAAATTTCATGGCAAACCAGCTTCAAAGAAGTAGGAGAAAATGTACAAATAGCAGTTCACCAAGCCGACATTCCCCCAGGCCAAGTACCAGCCAGTCAGTGGAAAAATCTAGAACCGCAAATTCAAATAGATAAATCTGAAACAACACTCCTACAAGTAAATGAAAGCAACCAGCAAAAAGAAAAGGGAACAATCTGGCGCGTCATGTTCAACCACAGAGGTTGCCCCGTATCTCGAAGCGACCACGATTGCACCCTAACCAGTATCAGAGCCAAAGGAACCCTCACACTATCTCATCCCAATTTAAAAAACAGCCAACGCTGCATCATCATCTCCACTCTCCTAGGACATAAACGCATCTCCCACAGACAATCAAAAGCTCAAGACAAAAGATATTGTTACTGACAGGCTCACGATGATTTTGGGGTAGGGAAACGGCACTGCCGTGTCCTCCATCTGCCGTGTCCTCCATCGCCTCGTTGTCGATGCTGAGATCTAATCCGGTGGATTGATTTTACCCGTTACCCGAAATCAGGATACGGCAGTGCCGTTTCCCTACGAATCGGGCGAGGGTGAGAGCCGATCGCGCCAGCGATGATTTTGGGGTAGGGAAACGGCATTGCCGTGTCCTCCATCGCCCCACCGGG
>NZ_JAUBTB010000036.1:64059-72748 GCF_036704965.1 Microcoleus sp. F10-B2
GGGTGAGAGCCGATCGCGCCAGCGATGATTTTGGGGTAGGGAAACGGCATTGCCGTGTCCTCCATCGCCCCACCGGGGAGGGTGAGAGCCGATCGCGCCAGCGATGATTTTGGGGTAGGGAAACGGCATTGCCGTGTCCTCCATCGCCCCACCGGGCGATGCTTACATCCGATCGCGCCAGCGATGATTTTGGGGTAGGGAAACGGCATTGCCGTGTCCTCCATCGCCCCACCGGGCGAGGGTGAGAGCCGATCGCGCCAGCGGGCAATTCGATCGTCCAATCCGGTTAATTTCACCCGTTACCCCAAATCAGGACACGGCAGTGCCGTGTCCCTACAATTTTTATATTCGTACTATTTTATTTTCAGAGTATGCCTTACGACCCCCAAAAACACCACCGCCGTTCTGTTCGTATTAAAGGATACGATTATACTCAACCGGGGGTTTATTATATTACCATTTGCACCAAGGGACGACAATGTATATTCGGCGAAGTGATTGACGGTCAAATGCGATTAAATTTTTTAGGTTATCTTGCCCACATTTGTTGGTTAGACATACCCAATCATTTTTCCCGTTTTCAATTAGATACCTTTGTGATTATGCCCGATCACGTACATGGACTTTTGGCGATCGTTGACAATACGCCCGTAACGACACAGCAAAGGCGTGTCCCTACCCCCGAACAATTTGGTCAACCCGTTCGCGGTTCTATTCCTACCGCGATCCGTTCGTATAAAAGTGCTGTTACGAGATTCATTCATAGTTTCTGCGAAACAACAGAAGTTCCTGTCTGGCAAGATGGTTTTCACGAATCAATTATTCGCGATGAAAAAACTTTGAATTGCAAAAGGCAATACATCATCAACAATCCTCAGCGTTGGGGCGACAATCCTCAGAAATTAGAACATCAGAAAAATCACCCTATTTTGTTAGATTTGCGTTTTTAAAGATTCGTAAAAATACGGTTTGTAGGGAAACGGCATTGCCGTGTCCTCCATCGCCCCACCGGGCGATCGTTACATCCGATCTGACGATAATTTTGTGGTAGGGAAACGGCACTGCCGTGTCCTCCATCGCCCCACCGGGCGATCGTTACATTCGATCGCCCTGACGATAATTTTGGGGTAGGTAAACGGCATTGCCGTGTCCTCCATCGCCCCACCGGGCGATCGTTACATCCGAATCCGGTGCGATTTTACCCGTTACCCGAAATCAGGACACGGCAGTGCCGTTTCCCTACAAATTGGGTGATGGTTAAATCCCCGATCGTCCAATCAATTATTACCCGTTACCCGAAATCAGGACACGGCAGTGCCGTGTCCCTACTTACTCGGCGCAATCTTCTCAATAGAAATCAGCGCCTCCATCACCGACTCCACAATCGGCGCCGCCACACTTCCCCCCGTACCGCCCTTCGGTTCATCAATCACCGCCAAAACCACATACCGAGGAGCCTCCACAGGCATTATCCCCACAAAGCTAGTAATAATCGCGTTCTTAGAATAACCCCCACCACCATTTGCTTTTTGAGCCGTCCCCGTTTTCCCAGCAATCCGATACCCAGGAATTTGTGCAGCTTTCCCCGTACCGCCATCAACCACAGTTTCCATCATTTCTAAAACTTTCTTGGTAGTTTCCGGCGAAAAAACCTGCTTCGGAACAGCCCTCGGAAGTTTCCAATAAGCTTGACCTTCCCTATCAAAAAGTCCCCGCACAACGTGAGGAGTCACCAGCTTGCCGCCGTTGGCCAAAGCTCCGTTAAGCTGCACCAACTGCATCGGAGTAATCGAAAAACCCTGACCAAAAGCCGTAGTAGCAACTTCCACCGGAGAGTTAATAAATTGCTCTCGATTTTTAAGCTGGCTAGTTACTTCAAAAGGCAAATCAGTTCCCGCAGTTTGTCCGAGTCCGAGTTTTTCTAAAGCTTGATAGTAAAGAGAAGCTTTCATACTTCTCATTACGTGCACCATTCCCACATTGCTAGAATGTTTCAAAATCTCCGTAACAGTGGAAGGGCCCCGCGCGCCTGCTGATTGGTAATCGGAATTTTGGATAGTCCAGACATCCATGTAAATTCGACCTTCATCATTAAACACAGTGTTAGGTTTCACCGCACCCGCTTCCAGAGCGATCGCCACATTAATCGCTTTAAAAGTCGAACCAGGCTCGTAAACATCAGTTACCGCCCAATTTTTATACCGCGACAAATCGAAATTAAAATATTGATTCGGGTCATAAGAAGGTTCCGCTACAACTGACAGCAATTCGCCGTTACGGGCATCCATCACAATCACCGTGCCCCGCTTCGCTTCCTGTTCCTTCATTTTTTCCTTGAGAGCAATTCGGGCCACCCGCTGCAAGCGACTGTCGATCGTCAGTTGCAATTTCAAATCATCAAGCTGCACAAATCCCGCCGTCAGCCGATCGGGAACCCAATTCCCATCGCTCGACCTGCTAAATTGAATCGACGGCATCGATCGTTCCAGCAAATTCTGCTGGCTGTATTCCACCCCAGCTTGTCCCTTCCGTTCCCCGTCTACATAACCGAGGATATCAGCCGCCAGTTCCTGCTGCGGGTAAAAACGCTGCTGCTGCCGCACCAACTCCAGGCCATCCACCGGACTATTTTTAATTTGTATCTGGGCGACGCGATCGGCAACCTCTTGAGCCAGAGACTCAGCAATCGTGATACCCGTTTCACCAAGATTAAACCTTCGCAGCAGCTCAGTTTCCGACGTAGTTCCCGGACTCAGTTCGATCGCCAGCATCGGAGCCAATTTAGCGGCAATTTCCGCCTTCGAGTGGTTGAACAACTTCGGGTGAGCGTAGAGCGTGTACACCTGTCTGTCGATCGCCAAAACATTCCCTGCGCGGTCAACTATCGGGCGTCTCGGCACAAACGGCTTCGTTTTGAGAGTTTGCTGCTGCTGGGCCTGTTTGCGCAGCGCTGGAGCTCGCGTTACCTGCAAATAAAACAAATTCACAGCCAGCCCCAGCCCCCCCAGCATCAACACCGCCCACACTGCCCACAAACGAAACTTGCTGCGTTTTAAACGATCCACCGGCCGCCCCCAAGGTGGAGCGGTCTGTTGTGGCGATCGGTCGTTTGTGCCGGACACACTTGGTTTGGCTTGTTTTTCCCACAAAGTACGCGCGGCGAAGCTATCCCGTAGGGAATCGCCCGACGGTTTTGGGCGTTGGAAGTTCGGCGATCTGTAGCGGTCAAAACGGGGGTCGTAGCTCATAAAATTAAAAATTAAAAATTAAACAGCAAGTTACTTATTTTTAACTTTTAAATTCCGCTTGGCAGAAGGAAATCGATCGCGCCTTGCCCAAAAGTCAAACAAGAAGCCTGAGGACATGAATCCGAAGCTGCACCGTCAAATTTTCCGGTACTCAGAGTCTGCGGCCCTCGGACATTCTCCCCCTCGGGCCATCTTCGCGTTGACATTGCCTCAATACCCCAGCGGTGTTTCCACACCCACTCGATTCTTGAGAGCCGGTTCTGAGTTCGGTGCCACAGTAACGGGCGATCGACTTGGAGGGGCAGGCGACAAGAAAATCGTGTCTGCAGGCTTCTGCGGGGTCAAACCCGTTTCGGGATTTTGGGCTTCTTTAGCAAGTTGGTGTTTCAAGACTTCGCTAGCAGCACTCAACTGCTGTTCCCCCCGGCGCAGAGTTTCCAGCTTTTGATACTCTTGGCTCCAGCGCTGCTCGCTGTAAACAGTCAAGCCGTAGAGAGTCAGAGCACCACCCAAAAGCAGAACCGCTGCGGCTGAGGAGGCGCGCTGCACCCGCAGGAGCGATAGCAACCACATTGGCTGCTGCTGGCGATCTGGCAGGACTTTCACCACAGATGGGGACGGCCGAGCAATCGCCTGGGCGTCGGCGGGCGAGTAGTTGGGCAATACCGGCCCTGTCTTCGCCCGCCTAGCTCGGGCAATAGAAGTCACTTTGCTGTTGGCTGGGGCTGAAGCGGGCTTGCGGGCCGATCGGGATCGGCGAGAATCCGGGGATCTGATAGCAGCGGTCATAGAGTTCACCAATACGTAAAGTGGGGCAGCTTTAGCTTGATTGAGGTTAGGAGTTGTTTCAGTTGCCGATCGCCAATTGTGGCAATCTGGGTTCGATCGGTTATCTTTACCAAAGATACCTCACAAACCAACCAACCCATCCTACCACTCGTCTCTTTGACTTCAGGATTGGCAAAAAAAAAGGAAATCTTTGCAGGTTCGCCAGAATCTATGTGAAATTTATTAATAAATGCAGTATTGTAATCAACGAGCGAATCGTTGCTCTATTCGTGCCAGCATTGTTTCTCAAGTACACTATTCCCTTCCTGGCGATGGGTTTTTAATGTTAAGGAGTGTTTATGAACAAGGGATTAATTCGTTTGACTTTGGTACTGAGCTTGGCAGCAGCCCTCGGCGCTTGCGGCGGTGAACCCACCAGCCCCACCAGCCCCTCTCCGGGCAGTCCTGCCAGCACTACTACTCCTCCTCCTGCTTCTTCTCCATCTCCAAAAACCACTCCAGGGGCTGAAAAGTCTCCGGCTGCTGGAACTGCTTCCCCTTCTCCTAAAAAGTCTCCCTAACTAGGGTTATCCCGGAGTCTTTGCCCAACGGGCCTAGCCTGGGGGTGAAAAATGGTTCGCTCCTCGCATTTTTCAATCTCGTAGGTCTAGGCTTCAAGTTGGGTGTTAGCTGTCTGATGCTTTTACTAAAGTTCAGTAGGTTCCCTTACTGTCGCCAAGTCTTCTTAGCGCTGGGTTACAAGGGTATTCGTTTTCAAGTTGAAAATTTGACTGCCAGCCTGCACGTTTTGATACTCAAGCCTCTGACGGGGGGTTTGAGGACAGTGCCAGTGCTGCAGCCTCAACTCGAAGGTCAACCTCGGGCGATGCCTGACTCCACGCAAATTTTTTTGCACTCGATCGAGTCTCGCTTTCCTTCCCCACCTCTGTTGCCGGCAGACGAGAGAAAAGCAAGCTGAGGCTCAGACGGTCGGAGACTGGCTCGATGAAAGCATGGGCATGGCTACTCGATTGATTGACTGCGAGTTTTGCGCCGGTGCGGGCAAGCAAATCTACCCGTCTGTTTTGGGCCAGTTAGCAATTCAATTGGCGCGCCGCCAGTTCGGCATTAACCGGGCGGCAAAACTCCCTCCCGTTGCGCCTGAGCGATCTTTAGGCCTGTTGCACCTTCGCTGGCAGGATGGTGCTTATGTGGTACGGGATTGCTCGATCGTGCCAGATATTGCAGCAGCGGCGCTGCTGACTCCTTTAGCTTTGATTCCTCAATACCGAACTGAGTGTCCTTGGCGATGAGATCCCATTGCTCAAAGTCACCGACTTTGCAGGGAAACTCTGCCTCCGGGATGTGAAACCGGAACCGCAGGGCGATCGTCAAAGCCTGAAAATTCCAGCTATATAATGATTAGCGACTCCCAAAACTCACTCTCCTTGACCCTCCCTGCCCTGGCAAATCCATCAGAGTTAGTCATGGGCGCAAAAAACCAGTTTTTCGCGAAAATCCGACCAGTGTGTGCGAGGGAAATCTGTGTAAAAACCCGGTTTCGGAACCGTCAAGAGTGCGGAGCGTCCTGAGAGTTAGAAAAACTATCGAATATCACACAGTTGAGAAAAAGTCAAGGATATTTGGGGGTAAATATAAAATTTTCAATTTGTTTTAAGATTTCAATACCTAGATGTTAGCCGTTAGTAGTAAAACCCCCAGTTGGACCGCCGAAAAGGCAATCAGATTGCCTGCTGTCTGGGCAAGGGCGCGCGCTGCCGCCCAGACAGCAGGCAAATTCATACTAATCAGTGGTACGATTAGCGATAAAAAATGTATCGAAATGTAAAGTGCAGCGCCGCTCTAGGTTTTGAAAGCCATTTAGTTAAAAGATTCAGGTAGGTAGTTTTATGCCCGCGACCGTCCCCTTTGAACAGATTGACCGGATTGTGTGGAATCAGCACCAAGATCCATTTGAAGTGCTAGGCCCCCACGCGATCGAACACAACGGTAAAAAAGCCTGGGCCGTGCGAGCTTATCTGCCGAATGCAGATGCCGTATCGGTGGTTGTGCCAGAAGCGAGGGCAGAATACTCGATGCAATCGGTACACCACCCTCACTTTTTTGAATGTACGATCGAAACCCCAGAACTAGCAAACTATCAACTGCGGGTCAAAGAAGGGGAACACGATCGCTTTATCTACGACCCTTACGCCTTTCGATCGCCCAAACTCACAGAATTTGACATTCACTTATTCTCAGAAGGCAACCACCACCGGATTTATGAAAAATTGGGGGCGCACCTCACCGAAGTAGACGGCATCACAGGAGTATATTTTGCCGTTTGGGCCCCAAATGCCCGCAACGTCTCTGTTTTAGGAGATTTCAACTATTGGGACGGCCGCAAACATCAAATGCGGAAATCCCAAAACGGGATATGGGAATTATTTATTCCGGGACTCGAAGTGGGAACTTCCTACAAATACGAAGTGAAAAACCAAGACGGACATCCCTACGAAAAGTCCGATCCTTACGGTTTCCAGCAAGAAGTGCGGCCGAAAACAGCATCAATTGTCACCGACTTAAATACCTACACTTGGAACGACAGCGCTTGGATAGAAAAGCGGCGGCACACAGACCAACTGACGCAGCCGGTTTCAGTTTACGAATGCCACATCGGTTCTTGGCTGCACGCAGCTACTGACGAACCCGCCGTGCTACCAAATGGGGAAATAGAACCCCCCGTGCAGGTTTCGGAACTCAATCCCGGGGCGCGCTTTCTGACTTACCGGGAATTAGCCGATCGGCTGATACCCTACGTCAAAGATTTGGGATTCACTCATATCGAAATGCTGCCCATCGCCGAACATCCTTTCGACGGTTCTTGGGGCTATCAAGTCACCGGCTATTTCGCCCCAACTTCTCGCTACGGCAAACCTGAAGATTTCATGTATTTTGTTGACCAGTGCCACGCCAACGGCATTGGCGTACTGGTGGACTGGGTACCGGGACATTTCCCCAAAGACGGACACGGTTTGGCTTTCTTTGACGGAACTCACTTGTACGAACACGCCGACCCCCGCAAGGGCGAGCACAAAGAGTGGGGAACCCTAGTATTTAACTACGGCCGCAACGAAGTGCGGAATTTCCTAGTATCAAACGCTCTGTTCTGGTTTGACAAGTACCACATCGACGGGATTCGCGTAGATGCCGTAGCCTCGATGCTTTATTTGGATTACTGCCGCGAACCCGGAGAATGGCTGACCAATCAGTACGGGGGCCGGGAAAATATCGAAGCGGCGGATTTTCTGCGGCAGGCTAATCACGTCATTTTTAGCTATTTCCCAGGTGCGCTGTCGATCGCCGAAGAATCTACCTCTTGGCCGATGGTATCTTGGCCGACCTATGTAGGCGGTTTGGGTTTCAACCTGAAGTGGAACATGGGTTGGATGCACGATATGCTCGACTACTACCACATGGACCCGTGGTTCCGCCAGTTCCACCAGAACAACATAACCTTCAGTATGTGGTACAACCACAGCGAGAATTTCATGCTGGCTTTGTCCCACGATGAGGTTGTCCACGGCAAAGCCCACATCATCGGGAAAATGCCAGGGGACGAATGGCAAAAGTTTGCAAACGTGCGGTGTTTGTTTACTTTTATGTTTACTCATCCCGGAAAGAAAACGATCTTTATGGGGATGGAGTTCGGTCAGTGGCAAGAGTGGAACGTTTGGGGGGATTTGGAGTGGCGTTTGCTGCAATTCGAGCCGCACCAAAAGTTGAAGCTGTTTTTTAAGGATTTGAACAATTTGTACCGCAGCGAAACGGCACTTTACAGTCAAGATTTTGCTGAGGACGGGTTTGAGTGGATTGATTGCAGCGACAACCGGCACAGCGTCGTGGCTTTTGTGCGCCGAGAGAAGGATGGCGACGAGTTTGTGGTTACGGTGTGCAATTTTACGCCGCAGCCGCACTCTCACTATCGGGTAGGAGTGCCGGAACCAGGTTTCTATACGGAGTTGTTTAACAGCGACGCGCGGGAGTACGGCGGCAGCAATATGGGGAATTTGGGCGGTAAGTGGACTGATGAGTGGTGGTTCCACAATAGTGCTTATTCGATCGACTTGTGTTTGCCACCTTTGGGGGTGTTGATTTTAAAGCTCGATCGGGCAAAAACAACAGCAAAATCTCAAGAGTTTTAAGTTGTGAATGGTGATAGTTTTGAGTTAAAAATCAAAACTTTATTAAACGTAGAACTTTGAAGGTATTCAGAAACCCGGTTTCTCCAAAAAACCGGGTTTTTTTGTTTTTTGTTGTGGCCAATATCCAGAACGGAAACTATACCATTTTAGATTTGAGAATTGAATAATTGGGAATGATATCGTTTCCGGTTGCATCGGAATTAATATTATCTGAAATCAGGACACGGCGCCGTGCCGTGTCCTCGCTTAGGAATGAGAATTAAATAAAATCCACTTTTCCTGTTTGTTGTGGGATGGGCGTCCCACCCGTCCAGAAAGGACGGGCGGGACGCCCATCCCACAAGAACAATAAATTGTAAGTTATTTAATTCTCATTCCTAAGCTGTTCTACATTTAAACGGAACTTACCCCTGCAGGGGGTAGTTTCGGTGGCTGTATTCTTTGAGCCGTATTCGTTTTAGCTATTTG
>NZ_JAUBTB010000037.1:0-72736 GCF_036704965.1 Microcoleus sp. F10-B2
CTCCTGCCCCGCAGCCTCGGGCCTCCTGCCTTAAAACTCCAATTTCTAGCTTAACTGCAAAAGTGAGATGCTCCCAAAATAACCGACTCGACAATTTCTTTGCTGGTATTAACTTTGTCGCGGATAGGTGTAGCAATCTTTCTCTGACGCGCGTAAGGTTCGGAGTTTGGTTAGTAATGTTCCGCATTATGTTTTTAGCAGTTAATAGAGCAGGATAGCACAGTATAAAAAAGTTGTTATAACGATTTTTTCGCTGACCATTTGCGAGCTTATTCTCTTGAACCTCAAGCAGCATAAAGGCTGTGGTTTCGGAGCGCTGAACGATTAGTAAATATTTTTATCAAAATTAATTATTAGAAATAATAAGATGATTGTAGTCAATTTTAATCGACAATAATTAAATATAAAGTTGCATTGATTGCCTACCTATTATTAGTAGCGTTCGTAAAACGCACTCAGAAACAAGTAATACATTCCCAATATTAGTATAATATCGATATTTGTTCACTTATTAACTTTAAAAATGACCTTTTTGCATATGTTATGAGGCAGAAGGGTTGGCTTGTTGTTTGACTGCGGGAAGCTGACACTCGTGCTGAGGGAGAACTAACGAGATTCCTTGGAGTTTCTTTCTCTCATGATAGAGGGTTAGCTAACCAGGATTTGGTATCAGAAGTAAAATTTTGAAAACGAGCAAGAATCAAAAAGGTTATTCATTTTTCATTATTCATCATTTTGTTTGTCTAGTTTGAGATCCTTGAGTCCGATCGACTAATTTTTATTTAAAAAAATCCGTAATAACTAAATTAGATTGCCGATCGGGCATTATACCAGCCCCGAGCGCAACTTCCCGCGCCCCTTCGCCAGATTGCCAAAATCTCAACTATGCTAACGTAGGCAAGCAGCAATCCCTTGTCACGAAGGCGATTAACATAATTTCAAACAATTTATTTGATTGAGGAGCGGTGTATCCCGTATGGCAAACCTGATCGGCACAGACAGCAACGACTTTATTCTAGGAACTCCGCTGGGCGATCGAATTCGAGGCTTAGATGGCGATGATACGCCCCTGGGTGCCGGAGGAGATGATACCCTAGACGGCGATGCCGGCAACGACCAGCTTCTTGGAGGTGACGGAGCAGATTCGCTGATTGGCGGTGAAGGAAATGACGAACTCATTGGCAACCAAGGGCGCGATTTTGCTTCCGGCGGGAACGGCGACGACTCGATTCGCGGCGGTTTGGGCAACGACATCCTCGAAGGCAACGACGGGATAGACAGCGTGTTGGGAGACGCAGGGGACGACTTAATTAGTGGCAACGCAGGCTTTGATGTGATTGCCGGCGGTAGTGGCAACGACACCCTCACAGGGAATGACGGCGACGATTCCGTATTCGGGAATGGTGATGACGACTTTCTCTACGGGAATTTTGGGAACGATTCTCTCAACGGCGGTCTCGGTAGGGATCAACTGTTGGGCGGTGACGGCAACGATTATTTGACCGCCAGCGACGGCGATGACACTTTGTACGGCAATGCCAACAACGATTCGCTCTTCGGAGACTTCGGCAACGACCAATTATTCGGCGGCAAGGCTGACGATACAGCTTTTGGGGGCATCGGTTCCGATACGATTCGCGGCGATGAAGGCGACGACTCGGTACAGGGAGATGAAGGCAATGACTTCCTGTTTGGTGGCAAAGGTAATGATGTTCTCGACGGCGGTTTTAACGATGACTCCTTGGCTGGAGGTCTCGGTGACGATACAATTTTGGGCAGTTTCGGCAATGACAATTTATTTGGGGCAGAGGGTAATGATTCTCTGATCGGAGGTGAGGGTTCGGATACTCTGACTGGGGGCAGCGGCAGCGATGTCTTTGGATTGGGAGCCGGGCCTGGCAGTTTGGTTTTAATTACTGATTACAATGAGGCAGAGGATTTCTTTGGACTGCCGAGCAATTTATCTTTCAGTCAACTGGTAGTTAGCCAAGGCAACGGTGCCAATCTCAGGGATACAGTAATTACGCTCGACGGCAAGCTTTTAGCAATTTTGACAGACACTCCGGCGGCGCTGATCGATGCCAATGATTTTATCACTGTGACTGGGACAGTTACCCCCAGGCCAACCACCATTACAACTACAACTACAACTACAGTTACCACCACAACTACAGATCCAACTCTAACTCCGACTCCGACTCCAACTCCAACTCCAACTCCGACTCCAACTCCGACTCCGACTCCAACTCCAACTCCGACGCCGACTCCAACTCCGACTCCAACTCCGACTCCAACTCCGACGCCGACTGAGACTCCGACTCCGACGCCAACTCCGACGCCGACTCCCACAGCAGCACCGACGCCGACGCCGACTCCGACTCAGACTCCGACTCCGACGCCGACTCCGACGCCGACTGAGACTCCCACAGCAGCACCGACTCCAACTCCGACGCCGACTGCTTCGAGGATTCCTACTGCACCGACAGTTAGCGCGCCTGAGGATTCGCCTCTGGTGTCAATGAGTTCTCTTGCTGCAACGCCGACTCGCGGACTATTGCCCCTGTTCGACCAGACGCCGTTCCCGACGCCGGTGCCGACCCCGATACCCTTAGCTCCTACACCTTTTCCTACACCATTTGGGTTCTAGATGCCGCGCAGCTCAGTTATGAGTTTTGAGTTTTACATAAACTCACAAACTCATAACTCAAAACTATGAGGACTTACGCCAGGAATCATTTTTTACACTATCTGTAGTGGTAAGGTGCGAAGTGCGCACCCTACAGGTAGAGTCTGTGCGTAAGTGCTGACTATTTAATGTCTTGCGGAGTATCGGCCGAGTCTTCTGGCGACTCGGCTGGAGAATCTTCTAGGGGAGATAATTGTTGGGTGTACCCCAAGAGCGATCGAAGTTTCATGCGGTGGATGTAAGGCCAGCCGCCATTGGCTTCAATATTCCTGAGCAGTTTGTAAAGTGCTTGGCGGTTGTCGGGAAAAGACGCTTGAAATAAACCGTCCCGAATTTCCCGGTGCGAAGCTTCCAGCGTCCGCAGCAGGGCCAAAAGCAGCAGACTGTCTCCTTGACAACTTTCGGCTAAAGTCCGAATCGCCTCTGTCAGCGATTGCATTTGAGACTGCAACTTTTCTGACTCTAAATCTTGGCCGTTGTCCATACTGCTGCTTCCTTTGAAATCTACAAGGCGTTTGTCCCCAGCCTTTTGGTCGGCCGACTAATCGAGCTAGTGGCGATCGCCATTCGGGGTCATAAGCAAAGTAACTTAAGTAGGTTGACTTAAGCAATATTAATTTGCAGTCCAAGTCAGGAAAAGAGCACAACCCGTCGTACCATGTGTATTGGGCTGCGATCGGAACATGATTGAGAAATCATAAGTTCTTGCTTATTTTCACGGCGCACTAGCTTGATTTTTTAAGTCAATGCCGGTGTCGGTGAAGCGAGGGATCGGGATCTAAATGCTGCCCGAAGCGCTGGCCTAGCCTGCCGGCGGGCAATTATATTTTGCTCGAAGTAGGGCTTTTTCTTAATATAATCCGATGTTGGATATTGAGGTTTGCAATGAAATATCGTGCTTTAATTGTTGCACTTTTAGCATTTTGCATGAGTGCGCTGGTTGCTTGTTCTTCTGCTCCTGACACGACGGTGGCGACTACCGAGTTGCTCACCTACGACCAGATTAGAGGTACTGGATTGGCTAATAACTGCCCTAGCTTGGCAGAAACTTCTAGGGGATCGATCCCCATCGAAGCGGGCGGCACCTATAAACTGACTGGTTTGTGTTTGCAGCCCACAACTTATTTTGTGAAGGAAGAGCCAGCAAACAAACGCCAAGAGGCGGAATTTGTGCCTGGTAAATTGCTGACCCGGTTCACGTCGAGCATTGACCAAGTTCAAGGTACCCTCAAGGTCGGTACTGACGGAACTCTGACTTTCACAGAAGAGGACGGCTTGGACTTTCAAGCAATTACGATTCAGTTACCCGGTGGAGAGCAAGTACCTTTCTTGTTCACCATTAAAGAACTCGTGGCCAGTTCCGAACCGGGAGTGGTTGCTATCAATACTTCCACCGATTTACGAGGGAATTTTAACGTTCCTTCTTACCGCAGCGCAGGCTTTTTAGACCCTAAAGGTCGCGGGGTATCGACTGGCTACGACAATGCTGTAGCGCTTCCGGCTACTGACAATTCCAAACTGCAAAGGTCTAATGTTAAGCTGGCTGACACTCGCACCAAGGCGGGCAAAATTTCTCTCCAAGTTGCTAAAGTTAACAGCGGCACTGGCGAAATTGGCGGGATTTTTGAGAGTACGCAGCCTTCTGATACTGATTTGGGAGCTAGACCCGCTCTAGACGTGAAAATTCGGGGTTTGTTTTACGCTCGCATTGAGCCTTCTGTGTCATAAAATTGGCTTTCAGGATCGATCGAACTTGAGTAGTTTTTTTCCGTAAAGCTACTGCTCGCCCTTCATTAGCCAACAGTCTTGAGCAACATAACTTAGGACTGTTGACTAATGACTAAACTTATGATATGATTTACATGAGTAGCCAGTTATTAAGTTAGGATTTTTAATTAATTAAAGTATTGCTTTGAAACCGCTTTTAGATCGTAATTTAGTGTTAAAAAATCCAGGTTAAAGTCGGGATTGTGCCGAATACCTTCTACCTGGTAAAATTATGCCTTCTGCGGCATAGCTTGGGATGACCCCGCCATCTCTGCGTGTTCCCAAATCTTGACTGGTGTGTCCGCTATCACACCTATTAAGTGCTAGGATTACACTACCTAAAGGCAAATTATTTTAGACTATATTGGAAACTCGATCTAAAGCAATCTGTTGTCCTCTGCTCTATCAAACCTTATGCCGCCATGTCTACCACAGTGCCGAACGAGCTAAAAAGCGAAAATTTGCAATTGTTGCGCGAGTATCAACTTTGTGGATCGAATGAAATCCGCAATCAGTTAGTTAAACTGAATATTGGACTGGTGAGAAAAGAAGTTTACCACTGGCTCAACCAGTGCGGTGAAAGCTACGACGATTTGCTGCAAGTAGGGTGTATTGGGTTGATCAGGGCGATCGAGCGGTTTGATATCGCGAAGGGACACGCTTTTAGTTCCTTTGCCATTCCCTACATACGGGGCGAAATTCAACACTACTTGCGGGACAAAAGCCCTTCCGTGCGATTTCCCCGCCACTGGCAGTCCTTGGAACGCAAATCTGTCGCAGCGATCAAGGATTTGCAGGTGCAGTTCAACCGCAAACCTACGGATGCTGAAGTAGCAGCAGCCCTTGAGGTTTCTGTAGAAGAATGGCAAGAAATTAAGTTGGCCCATCTCAACAGATCGCCTCTGAGTTTGGACGCGCCGGTGCAAGATGAAGATGAGGGGGCTACTTGTCTGGGAGAATTGGTACCCGATAGCAAGTATCGCAGTTTTCAGTTGGCGCAAGAGGATCAAATTCGCGTACAGCAAGCTTTGGCTATGTTGGAAAAACGGACTCGCGAGATATTGGAATTTGTTTTTCTCTACGATTTGACGCAGAAGGAAACGGCCGAACGCTTGGGTATCAGTGCGGTGACTGTTTCTCGGCGAGTTAAGAAGGGGCTGGATTTGCTCAAGGAAATCATGACAAAACAGCTTTAGTTATTAGTCATTGGTCATTAGTCAGCAGTCATGAGTCAACAGTCAGCAGTCAGCAGTAGTTATACCAATTCTCAAAAGTAGTGCTAAATATAAATTATCAGCTATCGTCTGTAGGGAAACGGTACTGCCGTGTCCGGCCGGTGGTGAGAGCGAATGAACGATAATTTATATAACAGAATTACTGTAGCAAGACTTTGTGAAATTGGTATTAGTCAACAGTCATTAATCATCAGTCATCAGTCAATAGTCAACAGCGATCGGTAATTAGTCAGTTGCTACCAAGAACAAATAACAAATGACTAATGACTAATGACTAATGACTACTAACTAATTTTTAGATACTGCGGACAAATTTATCGAGCCTTTCTACGGCTTTTTTAATTGTGCCTAAATCGGTGGCGTAAGACAAGCGAATGTGGTCGTCTGCACCAAAAGCAATCCCCGGAATAACTGCTACTTGCTGCTGTTCTAAGAAAGCGTCGCAAAATTCCAGAGAATTCATTCCCGTCTTGCTGATGTTGACAAACATATAGAAAGCACCGTCTGGTTTGATGCAGCTAATTCCGGGGACAGCATCGAGCAATTCAAATATTACCTGACGCCTTTCGGCAAAAGCTAGACGCATTTTTTCGACAGACTCTTGGCTGCTTTCCAAAGCTGCGATCGCGCCGTACTGTGCAAAGGTACAGACGTTTGAGGTACTGTGACCTTGAATGGTGCTGGTGGCTTTGATTAATTCGATCGGCCCGGCCAAATAACCGATTCGCCAGCCTGTCATCGCGTAAGCTTTGGCAAAACCGCTGCTGATCAGGGTGCGATCGAAGATTTCTTTGCCCAGGGAACCGATGCTGACGTGTTGGGCACCGTCATATATAATTTTTTCGTAAATTTCGTCAGCAACGACTAAAATATCTCGATCGACTATCACCTCGGCCAATGCTTTGATTTCCGCCGGAGTATAAACCATTCCCGTCGGGTTAGAAGGCGAATTCAGTACAAATAACTTGGTTTTGGGAGTAATCGCTCGACTCAGTTGTTCCGGTGTAATTTTATATCCTGTAGAAGCGTCAGTCCTTACAATTACTGGCTTGCCGCTAGCGAGTTTCACCATTTCTGGGTAGCTCAGCCAGTAGGGAGCCGGAATAATTACTTCCTCTCCAGGCTCGATCAGAGCCATCATCAGATTGTAGAGGGAATGCTTGCCACCGTTGGTGACAATGATATTTTCCGGTTGATAGTTGAGATTGTTGTCGGATTGGAGTTTGCGGGCGATCGCAGCTTTTAACTGCGGTTCCCCAGCCACAGGGCCGTACTTAGTCTTCCCCTCGTCTAAAGCTTGTTTTGCCGCTGCTTTAACGTGTTCGGGGGTATCAAAGTCGGGTTCTCCCGTACTCAAACTACAGACATCAATCCCTTCGGCCTTCATGGCTTTAGCCTTAGCGGCGATCGCCAAGGTTATAGAAGGAGAAACCTCACCCACTCGTGCTGCCAACTTAATCATTGGATTTTAGATATTAGATTTTTGACTTTAGATCTTAGGGTGACAAATGTTGATATTCAACCCTGTTGTTAGGGAATTATGACATTTGTTTACATAGTACGTAAAGGATTAAGCAATTAAAGAATAAAAATTAAAGAAGCTCTTAGTTTTAATTTTTATTTTTTAATTTTTAATTTTTGACGTTATTATTGTACCATTTTTGATGCCTCGTTACCCTCAACCCGATCTGCAAGCTTATGGATCTCAAATCTCTGATTCGCGACATTCCTGATTTCCCAAAGCCGGGAATTCTGTTTCGAGACATTACAACTTTGCTGCGCGACCCGCAAGGGCTGAGCTACACCATTGACAGCTTAGCCGAAAAATGCTCTGAAATGTCTGTTGACTATGTGGTGGGCATGGAATCGCGGGGCTTCATCTTTGGCGCGCCTTTGGCTTATAAAATGGGAATAGGCTTTATTCCTGTCCGCAAACCGGGGAAACTGCCCGGTGCGGTTCATTTTGCTGAGTACGAGTTGGAGTACGGTGTCGATCGACTGGAGATGCACCGAGATGCGATGACATCCGGCAGCCGGGTGCTGATTGTGGACGATTTAATCGCCACTGGCGGAACGGCGGCGGCGACGGCTAAATTGTTGGAGCAAGCTGGCTGCGAGCTTGTCGGTTTTGCTTTTATCATTGAATTGCAGGGTTTGGGCGGCAGGCAGAAATTGCCCGATGTGCCGATCGTCACGCTAGTTGAATATTAGTTAGTTAACTGTTAATTACTCGTTGTGGTAAGGTGCGCAGTGCGCACCCCATGTATAGAGTTTACTGTGGTATTTATGAGTCATATCAAATCCGGTAGCATCGGCATTAACATTACCCACAGTCAGGACACGGCAATGCCGTTTCCCTACAATTAATTGGGGTAGGGAAACGGCATTGCCGTGTCCTCGGTATCATGTATGAGTGCAACCGGAATTGATATCATTCACAATTGTTCAATCTAAAATCTAAAATCTAAAATAGCATGACTTCTATTAAATTAAATCGGAATTGGCGAGCGTTGAATTCTCTGTTTGGCAGCGAGACATTTACTTATGTTTTCAAGCGACTGTTGCAGGCACTTTTAACGCTATTTTTGGCCTCGATGCTTTGTTTTGCAATTATTGAACTGGCACCGGGAAATTACTTGGATACTTTGAGCCAAAATCCGAAGATTTCGCCGGAGACACTCAAGCAACTTGAACAGCAGTTCGGCTTAGATAAACCAGCGGTTGTGCAGTATTGGCTGTGGCTGCAACAAATTGTGACGCGGGGGAATTTTGGCACGAGTTTTGTGTATCAGCGATCCGTAGCTTCGCTGCTGTGGGAACGAGTACCGGCGACGTTATTAATGGCGATCGCCTCTTTGATTGTAACTTGGGCGATCGCCATTCCTTTGGGAATTGTCGCCGCCGTCAATCAAAACCGCACAGTCGATCGAGTTTTGCAAGTAGTCAGCTACACCGGACAAGGATTTCCCAGCTTTATTGCAGCGTTGCTGCTGCTATTTTTCGCTCAGAATACTTCGCCTCTGTTTCCCGTCGGAGGAATGACCAGCATCGACCACGCAGACTTACCTTGGTGGGGCCAAATCCTCGATTACGGCTGGCACTTAATTTTGCCAACAGTCGCCCTCAGCCTTACTGGTTTTGCTGGTTTGCAAAGGTTGATGCGGGGACAATTGTTGGACGTGCTGCGGCAAGATTATATCCGAACAGCACGGGCGAAAGGTTTGCCGGACGATCGAGTAATTTACGTTCACGCTTTGCGGAATGCTGTTAATCCGTTGATTACGCTATTGGGTTTTGAGTTTGCTAGTTTGTTGAGCGGTGCGTTTATTGCGGAATTTTTCTTTAATTGGCCGGGTTTGGGAAAGCTGACTCTGGAGGCGGTGAACAATCAAGATTTGTATTTAGTAATGGCAAGTTTGATGATGGGTGCGACCATGTTGATTGTCGGTAATTTGTTGGCAGATCTGCTGTTAAAAGCAGTCGATCCGAGGATCAAGCTGGAAGATTTGAAATAGCAGACTTAATTCAGTAACAGAAGGTACGCAAGAGCGATTTGTAATAGTCAACAGTCCACAGTCAACAGTATTCCCATTATCCATGCCCCATGCCCCATGCCCCATTACCCATCTCGGAGAGTTTTATGTCAGAAAAACAACCAAACGAGCCAATGAGTTTTAGCCGCTTTGCCGACTGGTGCAGGCATATAGACAGTCTTTCAGAATCGGCAAGACACACAGTTAAAGTGTTGTTAAAAAAGGCTGGCACTGATGACCCAGAAGCAGCCCAGCAGATACTTTCAAGCATGACCACACTCAATCTCAACAGCAATCGAATTACCGACATCAGCTCCCTCGGTTCGCTCACCAATCTGACAGAACTGCATCTCGACTACAATCAAATTACCGACATCAGCTTCCTCGGCTCGCTCACCAATCTGACCACACTCAATCTCAGGCACAATCAAATTAGCGACATCAGCTTCCTCGGCTCGCTCACCAATCTGACCACACTCAATCTCGACAGCAATAGAATTACCGACATCAGCTTCCTTGGCTCGCTCACCAATCTGTCAACACTCAATCTCGGCTACAATCATCAAATTACCGACATCAGCGTTTTGCGCGAGCTCACCAATCTGACCGCACTCAATCTCGCCAACAATCTTCAAATTACCGACATCAGCATCCTCGGCTCGCTCACCAATCTGACAACACTGGATCTGACCTACAATCAAAAATTTACCGACATCAGCATCCTCGGCTCGCTCACCAATCTGACAACACTGGATCTCTACTACAATCACATTACCGACATCAGCATCCTCGGCTCGCTCACCAATCTGACAACACTCAATCTCGGCCACAATCATCAAATTACCGACTTCAGCTTCCTCGGCTCGCTCACTAATCTGACCACACTGCATCTCAACCAAAATCATCAAATTACCGACTTCAGCTTCCTCGGCTCGCTCACCAATCTGACCACACTGCATCTGACCTACAATCGAATTACCGACATCAGCATCCTCGGCTCGCTCACCAATCTGACCACACTGTATCTCTACTGCAATGCAATTACCGACATCAACTTCCTCGGCTCGCTCACCAATCTGACCACACTGTATCTCAGCGACAATCCAATTACCGACATCAGCATCCTCGGCTCGCTCACCAATCTGACCACACTGGATCTCAGCGACCTCAGCGACAATCCAATTACCGACATCAACTTCCTCGGCTCGCTCACCAATCTGACCACACTATATCTCGACTGCAATGAAATTACCGACATCAGCGCCTTGCGTGAGCTCACCAATCTGACAACACTGGATCTGGGCTACAATCAAATTACCGACATCAGCGCCTTGCGTGAGCTCACCAATCTGACCACACTGGATCTCAGCGGCAATGAAATTACCGACTTCAGCATCCTCGGCTCGCTTACCAATCTGACACAACTGTCTCTCAACTACAATCAAATTACCGACATCAGCTTCCTCGGCTCGCTCACCAATCTGACCACACTGCATCTGAGCAGCAATCAAATTACCGACTTCAGCTTCCTCGGCTCGCTTACCAATCTGACCACACTGCATCTGAGCAGCAATCAAATTACCGACTTCAGCTTCCTCGGCTCGCTCACCAATCTGACAACACTGGATCTCGGCAGCAATCGAATTACCGACATCAGCTTCCTCGGCTCGCTCACCAATCTGACAACACTGGATCTCAACAACAATCAAATTACCGACATCAGCTTCCTCGGCTCGCTCACTAATCTGACCAGACTACATCTGTACGGCAATCAAATTACCGACATCAGCTCCCTCGGCTCGCTCACCAATCTGACAACACTGGATCTGTACGGCAATTAAATTACCGACATCAGCGCCTTGCGAGCGCTCACCAATCTGACAAAACTGATTCTCGGCTTCTTTCCAATTACCGCTCTGTGCGTGTTAGGCGAACTCGCACAAAAACGTCTTACTCTCTCGACTACGCCAATTGATGCTCAAAAAGCCACAGAAGCAGTCAAAGTTGCCTATGCAGCTATTGGCCTAGAACAACCCTCCGTTATTGTTTGCAGCAGTCCCCGCGACGCTTTTCTCCAAGTCTTCAACTTGCCCAAAGGCGACCATTCACCAAACTGGTCAAACGAAGGGCATTGGAATAGATTGGGGAAAAAGCTAGACTGGGAGTGGATGTCCCCATCGATTGTGAGAGAGTTTACAAGTCCGGCGGTGTGGGAGTATGAGCTCGCTAGCATAAGGATCGAGCCCGAAGCAGACAGCACACTGAGTTCGCTAATGAACGAATTTGTTTACAGCTATGTGCGATCGGAACGAACGAAACGAACGAAGGGGAATGTTTCCCCCAATTATTTGTTATACCTGAGCTCCCCTGAAACCCCCACGACTTTGTTTAAAGAAATCTATTTGACCCAATTGTATATCTCTTCATTAGGCGTCAATCTTTCCCAAAAGGCTCAAGAAATACATCACTGCCAAAAGCTGCTTTTCGAGCATTGCGGTTTTATATTTCCCTTTGAAAAGATTTGCGCGGTGTGCGATCGCCCCCGCCACCTGCGCTTTGAGAGTCAAAACCGCTTGCACGCGGAAGGAGAACCTGCCATTGAGTTTGCGGATGGATGGAAACTTTACTATTATCACGGCGTCAGATTGCCTGAAGAATACGGCAAACTCCACCCCAATCAATGGCAATCCCAATGGCTTTTAAGACAATACAATGCCGAGCTGAGGCGAGTGTTAATTGAAAGAATTGGGTACGATCGCATAATTCAAGAGTTGCAAGCAAAACAAATAGATAGTTGGCAGGAATATTCACTATTACAAATAGATAATGCCGATGTCGAGCCGATTTGTTTGTTAAAAATGACTTGTCCGAGTACGGGATTCATTCACGCTTTGAGAGTGCCGCCTAACTTGACATCTGCTAGGGAGGCAATTGCCTGGGTAAATTGGGATATCGATCCCGAGGAATTTTCCGTGCAGACTTGATATATAGCCTTTCTCACGTAAATTAAATGCTCGTGGGCTTCGGGCATAGCAGATATAAAAGCGTTTGATTTTTTAATTTCAGAAGGGGGCTGACAATTCATTTAAGAACGGGCTAGGCTAGTTGTAGACTTCTATTTCCATGCCAGGAATGCACCGATAAAATTTCATTCACCCTCCAAACATGGCAAAACAACTAGCAATAGAAACTCGCGGGCTGACGAAACAATTCGATCGCCATATAGCAGTCAATGACATCGATTTGCAAGTAGCAGCAGGCGAAGTATGCGGACTGATCGGTCCCAACGGTGCCGGCAAAACTACTTTGCTGCGAATGCTGGCGGCGGCAGAGGAACCGACTATAGGGGAAATTTACATCAACGGGGATAGGTTATTGCGCGATCGATCGCACCCAATTCTCAAACAGCGCATCGGCTTTCTTCCCGACGACTTTCCCCTCTACGACGACTTGACTGTTTGGGATTATTTAGACTATTTTGCCCGACTCTACAACCTCCAGCAACCGCGCCGCCGAGAGCGAATCAACTCCGTTTTAGAACTGGTGCAACTAACCAACAAGCGCAACAGCTTAATTTCCACCCTGTCGCGGGGGATGAAACAGCGCCTGAGTTTGGGGAGAACCATTATCCACGAACCGCTGTTGCTGTTGTTAGACGAACCCGTTTCTGGCTTAGATCCGATCGCCCGAATGCAGTTCCGCGAAATTATCAAAGCTTTGCAAGAAGCCGACATGACAGTAGTCATATCATCTCACGTCCTCAGCGACTTAGCCGAACTTTGTACCTGGGTGGGTATCATGGAGCTCGGATATCTGGTCGAAAGCGCACCTTTACAAGAACTTTACAAACGCCTCAGCCGCCAGCAAATTTTTATGTCGGTTTTAGGAAATAAATTAGAAGCGCTAACATCGGCCTTAAAAAACTTTCCTTGGGTGGAAAATTGGGCAATAATCCCGGAAACTCAGCAGGTGTGCGTTGATTTTTCAGGAAGCGCGGAAGATGCGGCAAATTTATTACGCGAACTCGTGGCGGCCAACATTCCCCTAACCGAATTCCACTGCACTCAAGAAGACTTAGAAACCATCTTCCTCAAGATGGGACACCAGCAAGCATCTTAATTTGCTAGTTTCCGGTTTACCAGAATAAACAGTGAGTTATAACTGAGTGATTAACCATGCTCAATAAGCCTTTTATGGGCGGGCTCTTCAGTCCACCCCACAATCAAACTCACTCTTTGTGGAACGGGCATCTTGCCCGTTATTTAGAATAGTTTAACAGTGAGTTATAACTGAGTCGTCACCCATTCCTAATCACCAATAACCCATGACACTCCACTTACTAGACAAAATAGGCAACTGGAATCCCCAGTTATTTCGAGAAATCAAAGGCCGCTTGAATATTGGCAATATGGCGATCGCCTCAGCCTTTGCCCTAAGCGGCCAACTGCTGCTATTCATGTATTACAGCGCCCAGATACCTGTTCCCCCTCCTAATGGGGAGTACACTTACCCCATCTATCACAGATTTTGCATTTTCAAAAATGCCAATTCTGATGAGAAACAATGCGTCAGAGATGCCTTGGGTAACTTTGTCATTAACTGGCGGGAGTGGTGGTTAGAGATATTCATTTGGCTGAGCATATTGAGCGTGTTAGCTTTATTAGTAGCAGGGACTTATATGCTGGTCAGTGACTTAGACAAGGAGGAACGCCGCGGGACGCTCAACTTTATTCGCCTCAGTCCCCAGTCTGCCAAAACAATTTTTCTGGGCAAAATTCTTGGCGTACCAATTTTACTTTATTTAGCAACAATTCTGGCCCTACCCCTGCACCTGTACGCTGGATTAGCCGCTCAAATACCCCTGAATGAAATTTTATGTTTCTACACAGCGGTTGCAGCTAGCTGTGCTTTGTTTTACAGCACTGCGATGCTATTTGGATTGACAACCAGTTGGTTGGGAGGATTTCAACCTTGGTTGGCTAGCGCTACGGCTTTTGTTGTGTTTGGGATTTCTTGGCTCCCGCTCACGCGAGCTGCTGCGGATGTGTTACATTTTTTATCTCCCCTTGCTATGCTGAGATATCAGCTTTTTCTAGTTGATAAAACTGATTTCGATTCGTTAGTTGAAAACTTAGACAAATTGCAATGGTTTTACTCGCCAGTGGGTACAAATATTGCGAGCGGCCTTGCTTTGTCTCTCTTGGTTTGCGGTACAGGAACCTACTGGATGTGGCAGGGATGGCAGCGCCGCTTTCCAAATCCCAGTGCTACAGTTTTGAGCAAGCGGCAAAGTTATTTGCTAGTTATCTGCTGTCAGGTAATATTTTTAGGGTTTGCACTCCAATCAGACCCCCCAAACTCCGGTAATCTCATCTGTTTACTTATCTTGAATTTGGTGATGTTCTTAGCTTTAATTGCAGCTTTAACATCTGACAGACAATCATTGTACGATTGGGCGAGGTATAGGAAACAAATCGTTCCCAGCAATCAGAAGCTGTGGCGGCGCTACCCGCTACTCGATTTAATTTGGAGCGATAAAAGTCCGGCTGTAGTTGCGATCGCGATCAATTTCCTCAGCTCAGTAGTAATTTTAACAGCTTGGGCGCTGTTTGAAAAAATTGATATAAACGAATTTTGGGGTGTAATTCTCTGCCTGAATCTCATCCTAATTTACGCCACCATCGCCCAACTATTCCTATTTGCAAAAACCCGAAATCAGGAAATTTATGCCGTTCTCACAATCGGTAGCGCTGTCTTGTTGCCACCTCTGATTTTATCTATGCTGTCGCTGACCCCAGAAAAAGCTCCTATTTTGTGGTTGTCTTCAACATTATTTGTTGGCTTTTCGTCGCCTTTCACAGCCGTGTCAGGAAATACGATTTTGCTATCCATACTGAGTCAGTGGACTGTCTTGGTGTTGTTGAACTTTAAATTGAGGTCGCAACTGAAACTCGCAGGGCAATCAGCTTCTAAAGCACTGCTGAAAGCTTGAAAAAGCAGGGGAAGGGATCTAACGTGAAACTCCGATCCCGGCAGGGGTTTAAACCCCTGCCTGAAAGCTTGAGTCGTCTTCAGACGACTGTTCAACTAACTTATTATGCCAATTCCGCATTTATACTCCACTTTATATCGATAGTTGTCGCGGTTACACACACAAAGCCCACCTTCGCAGGCTTTAAGATTAAAGTTGAAAAAAAAATTCTGATTGTACAGATCCAAATTTATAGATTCAGCGTATACTACTCATGAACGCAGTACAAAATTTCATGGGTTCGCACCGCTAAAAATTTCAGCTTGCCTGTTTGCAGTTGAGCTGCGATCGCCCTTGGCTGCACACGGAACTATAAAATACGGCTAAGCGATCTGTATTTAGGAGTGGGTTTATTTGAATCGGGGGCGGGTTTATATATCATTTTAGCTGCGTGTAATACTTTTATGCCAACCCACCCCTACAGCCGAAAATAAGAAAAACTATCCTAAAAGTGCCAATGTGTGATATTTTGACTGAGAATACTGCCGCCGTTAGGCAACAGAAGTATCAAATTTAGAGGGTGATTAGAGCATGGCAGAAATTAGAGACACCGCCCAAGCAAACTTGTTAGCAGGAACTCCAGAAGATGACCTGATTTTTGGTTTGACGGGCAATGACACCATTGCCGGAAACGCTGGTAATGACAGCATTTATGGAGGTAAGCAAAGCGATTTAATTGATGGAAATTCGGGTCAAGATTCGCTTTTTGGAGATTTAGAGAACGACACTATTAACGGCGGAGAAGGTAACGATTTTTTAGTGGGCGGAAAAGGCAGCGATTCAATATCTGGAAACTCCGGCAATGATGTTTTGTCGGGCGATCGAGATACTGATATCCTGATAGGCGGAGACGGGGCAGACATATTTGTTTTGAGGCGCTACGCAGAGGCTGACCCTTTCCGTACCAGCGGCGGTGTTAATTTGGCAAATGCGGACGCGATCGCGGATTTTACAGTCGGTACAGATTTAATCGGTTTGGCGGGAGGTCTCAGTTTTAGCGACTTAAATATTCTCGAAGCTGGAAACGATACTGTTATTCAAGACCGGGTAACAGGAGAATTTCTCGCTACTCTCAGAGGGGTGAGACAAAGCGCGATTAACCAGGCAAGTTTCACTAATAATATTAGCAGCGTTGTTCCCAATCCCCCGCCTCCAGCGCGGACAACGGCTTATGCTTTAACTCCTGCTAATCGGATTGTCGGTTTTAGTCTTTCCAATCCGGGAAGTGTGATTTCAGATTTGCCCGTGACTGGATTGCAGCAGGGAGAAAGTTTGCTGGGAATTGATTATCGACCGGCTAACGGTGTGCTTTACGGTGTGGGTTCTAGCAATCGCTTGTATACTATCAATCCGAGAACCGGGGAAGCCAGTCAAGTCGGTAGCGGGCAGTTTGCTGTTCCCCTAACTCCGGGGGCTGCGGGTTTTGATTTCAATCCGACGGTCGATCGAATTCGGTTTGTCAATCAAGCCGATCAAAACGCCCGCCTCAACCCAGATAACGGGGCACTTGTGGATTTTGACACGCTGGCGGGGGGAATTCAACTCGACGGGAATTTGGCTTACCGGGCGGGCGATCGCAATTTTGGGTCAAATCCGGCTGCAGCAGGCGCTGCGTATGTGAATAACTTTGCCGGGGCAACTTCGACAACGCTGTTTGTAATTGACAGCGATTTGGATGTTTTGGTGCGACAAGATCCGCCGAATAATGGAGGGTTGAATACGATCGGATCTTTGGGAGTTGATGCTACTAGCGTTCTCGGCTTTGATGTCAAGAGTGTTGGCGGCCGCGAGGTGGCGGTAGCAGCGCTAGAAGTTAGTGGCGTTTCGGGCTTGTACAATATCAATTTAAGTACCGGTCAAGCTTCTTTCGCGGGTCAAATTGCCGACGGGAGACAGATTAACGGTTTAGCTTTGCCTTTGCCTACAGCTTACGCCTTAACTGTCAGAAATGGCGCTGAAACAATTGTCGGTTTTAACGAGGCGGCACCGCGGGCGATTCTCAGCGACGTGGCAGTTACTGGGTTGCTGCCAGGAGAAAGTTTGCTGGGAATTGATTTTCGCCCCGCTAACGGTGTGCTTTACGGTGTGGGTTCTAGCAATCGCTTGTATACTATCAATCCCGCTACTGGGCAAGCAAGTCCAGTCGGTAGCGGACAGTTTGCTGTTCCCCTAACTCCGGGGGCTGCGGGTTTTGATTTCAATCCGACGGTCGATCGAATTCGGTTTGTCAATCAAGCCGGTCAAAACGCCCGCCTCAACCCGGATAACGGGGGACTTGTCGATTTTGACACGCTGACGGGGGGAATTCAACTCGACGGGAATTTGACTTATGCTGCGGGCGATCGCAATTTTGGCAATCCCGGCGCGGCTGGAGGGGCTGCGTATGTGAATAACTTTGCCGGGGCAACTTCGACAACGCTGTTTGCAATTGACACCAATTTAGATGTTTTGGTGCGTCAAGATCCGCCGAATAATGGAGTGTTGAATACGATCGGATCTTTGGGAATTGATGCTGGTACTGTTCTCGGCTTTGATATCAGGAGTGTTGGCGGTAACGAGACGGCTTTGGCAGCGATCGATGTTGCCGGAGTTTCGAGCCTGTACAATATTAATTTGACGACTGGTCGGGCTTCGATCGTCGGTCAAATTGGCGACGGCAGGGGATTTAAAGGTTTGGCACTGACTTTGATTTAACCGCTACATTTCCAAGGATTTTAGATTGATTTTAGACATCAATTATGTAGTTTTTAGGTGGAAAATTGAAAAAAAGTCAACTTTTCTACACTCTCAAATTGCAGGACTAATGCCAACTGGTTACAAGTCGATGGTCATGTGACAGTTGGCATTAGTCCTAATTGTCAATCTAAAATCGTTTGGGCAATTCCAAATACTTCGGCTACGCGAGAGTACAAGTTCAAAATTCCAAATTCCAAATTCCCAACTTGAGGTAGCATATTATTTTGACAACAAAGATAAGATGTTATCTCAAGTTTTTTACTTGCTCCGTTCCCGCAGTGACGGCAAATATCTCTGTGCCAATCCCAATCCAGACGCGGCAGTTAGTTACCTGCTGATGTTTCGCGAAGACTATGACGCTTTGAGCTATCTCAACGCCCACGCTGCTGAGGTTGCCGATCGATTCGGAGTAGAATCGATTTCCGGTTCATCTGTGAAAACGCTGCTCGAACGTTGGGGATTTAACGGTGTGGGGGTTGTTCAAGACCCGCTGTTGCCGAATATTGAGTTTTTAACGACTCGTTAGGGTCGCTTTCTCAAATCGAAAATCGAAAATCGAAAATCGAAAATCGAAGTAGGGTCATTTTCCAGAATCGAAAATCTCAAATCCCAAATCCCAAATCGAAGTAGGGTCGCTTTCTGCAATCTCAAATCGAAAATCGAAAATCGAAAATCGACAGATGCCCCATATCTAGTGCAAATTGTCAAATATATTAACCTTTTACCCTAAATCTGAATCCTGTTGTATATTCGTAGTCTGTTGATTTATTCCGACACGTCAGTACACAACCTATGGTTCAAGAATTAGAACGATCGAGTGCCAGCGATCGACGCAACCTGTCTGATTTCCCCGAAACAGCACCCGCAGCCAATCCAGTATTTTTCAGGACGTACAGCCGCCGTACCGAAACGGGAAGGGAGACTTGGGCCCAAGTGTGCGATCGAACAGTCAAGGGGCTGCAAAAGCTGGGAAACCTCACCTCCGAAGAAACACAACTCCTGCACCGGATGCAAAACCAGCTCAAAACCCTCGCTTCAGGCCGCTGGCTGTGGGTAGGCGGCAGCAAGTGGATCGAGCAACCAGAGAATTTTTCCGGCGCATATAATTGCTCCTCAACAAATATTCTCGACTGGCGTTCCTTTGGTTTGTTAATGGATTTGGCCATGATGGGCTGCGTGCGACTCGTTGGCTAGAAACCAAACCTCATAAAGGTTTTGGGGGATTAGCCGCAAGGGTTTGTCTACCAATAACGGTAAGAACCTTGACAACTTGATAGTCATGTTGGTGACATCGAAATAAGATAATGTCAGTACAGTAAAACCATACAAATATCTAATGGTACATCTGGAAAGCATATAAATAACTGATGAAGCCCAACCCCCTAAGTGCAAGGGTGAAAGCACTTTCCCCACGGTAGCGACTAGCCATCAATCCGTGAAGCGGGAATGAACGGTGGTAAGAAGTCAGTCCAGGCTTCGACTCCAACTAGCAAGAGAGTATGGTTAGCGAAAGCAAATCTACGTCTGAATCATCGCGATCGTATAAAACAGCCTAGTGGACTAACAGGCTGTGCCAAAAGGCAAGGATAGAGTGACCCCAATAGCAACCGTTGCGGTCTGCACCACTCGCAATCCCGGTGAACAGTAGAAACCTAAACCCTCAACCAATGACTATCAGGAACGAAGTAACCACATAGTTTCTCTCAGGAGGTCGATGCCTGAGTAGGTGCTAACCGGATGAGCTATGTGGCGAGATTGAGTCAGAAGCTAATGCCTGCGGTAATGCGTAGGATATGCTGACGGACTCACGGGAAACAGATATATGTAGGTACAAGTAGCAATGAAAACGACTAAAACGAGTTTTAAGACTACGGCGGTATGGAACAACATCAACTGGAAGAAAATTCAGAGGATGGTGTTCAAGTTGCAAAAGCGCATACATAAAGCTGCTCAACGTGGGGATGTCAAAGCAATGCGACGACTCCAGAAAACCTTGATGAAGTCCTGGTGCGCTCAGCTTCTAGCAACGCGACAAATAACCCAAGACAACCGAGGCAAGAAGACAGCGGGAATAGACGGAGTCAAATCCCTCAATTACGCTCAACGTTTGGAACTAGCAAAACATCTAAAGATTACCGGGAAGGTCAAACCAACCCGAAGAATCTGGATTCCTAAGCCAGGGACAGATGAAAAGCGACCCCTAGGAATTCCCACAATAACAGATAGGGCTTTACAGGCATTAGTCAAACTAGCCTTAGAACCACAATGGGAAGCCTACTTTGAGCCAAATAGTTATGGGTTTAGACCAGGGCGGGCAACACATGATGCTATCGAAGCCATCTACTTAGCTATCCATTGCAAAGCTAAGTATGTCTTAGATGCAGATATCTCTAAATGCTTTGACAACATTGACCATCAAAAACTGCTGAGCAAAATAAACACCTATCCCTCCATGAAACAGTTAATCCGTAGCTGGCTAAAAGCTGGATATATGGATGGGCAGAATATATTCCCAACAGAAGCAGGTACGCCACAAGGGGGGGTTATCTCTCCGCTACTGGCAAACATTGCTTTACACGGAATGGAAGAGGCTATTAAGGAATATGCGAACACCCTACCTACTCGTAGGAACCACGGGAAAAAGCAAAACCTGAATGCCCTCAGTTTGATTCGCTATGCAGACGACTTCGTGCTGATTCACGAAGACATTAATGTTGTATTAGGGGCAAAAGCCGTCATTGAAGGTTTCTTAAAAGACATCGGCTTGGAACTAAAACCAAGCAAGACTATAATTTGTCACACCTTTGAAGAATATGAAGGGAAACAACCTGGATTTGATTTCTTGGGTTTTAACATACGTCAATTTCCAGTCAACGATGGGATGAGCGCCAAAGCACCCAAATCAGGAAAAATCCTGGGATTCAAAACAATCATCCAACCTAGCAAAAAAACGGTACAACGTCACTATAAGGCTATATCTGACATCATTGATTCCCATAAGTCCGCACCACAAAAAGTGCTAATTCAGAAACTCAACCCCCTGATTCAAGGATGGGCTAACTACTACTCATCTGCTTGCTCAACAGATGCTTTCAGAGATTTTAATCATCTGATTTATACCAAACTAACAGCGTGGGCAAGATACAGACATCCTAATAAGGGTGCTAAATGGGTAGTTGAGAAATACTGGACAAAAGTAGGTGGGGATAACTGGGTGTTTGGTTACATCAATCCAGATACAGATGAAAGATATATCTTGTCAAAGCATACATGGACTAAGATTGTTCGCCATATCAAGGTTAAAGGCGATGCTTCACCATTCAACGGTGATTTCGTCTACTGGGGTTCAAGAACTGGGAAGAGTAAAGAAATTCCCTCTTTACTCGCCAAAGCCTTGCACAAGCAGAAAGGAAAATGCGCCCAATGCGGTCTAACTTTTACAGCGGAAGACCAAATTGAGCTTGACCACATTCAACCAATCAGCCTGGGCGGGAAAAAGAAGTTCGAGAACATTCAAGCATTGCACAGACATTGCCATGACCAAAAGACAGCCAGAGATGGCAGTCTGAGCAGTTCCTATGACAGAGGTATGTTTTCTGAGGAGCCGGATGAGGTGAAAGTCTCATGTCCGGTTCTGGAGACGAGTAGCACTCGCGAGGGTGTTGCTTAGTTTAATGGCACAGGGGCAGTCTTGGAACCACAATATATCAACCAACTGCCGCCGATCCGCAACCGCTTAACCCTAACCATGCAAGGCGAAATCGGCTCTACACCCGCCCAGTCGCGCCGTCAAGAAACAGAAGTAAAAATAGCAGAAAAAACCGCAACTATTTATGTCGGAGATTCTCGCCAAGGTTGGGTAAACTCCTATCAAAGTTTGCTGGAATTATCCACAGATGAAAGATTTGCCGGAGAAGTTCAAGTATTCATCGATTTGAGCGACGTTCGCCCCGTGGGAGAACCTTTAAAAGGTTTTGGCGGAGTAGCAAATCCGGTGAAATTGCCCGACCTTTATCAGCGCTGCGCCGCTATTTTGAATAAAGCTTTAGGGCGGCAGTTAAATTCAGTTGAATGCTGCGTGTTGATAGATGAAGCTGCGGTGACAATTGTTGCTGGCAATATTAGGCGCAGCGCGGGGATTCGTCAATTTGATTCTAGTGATGAACTGGGCGCAAATGCTAAAAATAATCTGTGGCAGCAAGATGAAAATGGCAACTGGAAAATCGACCCAGATCGAGATGCTTTGAGAATGGCAAATCACTCTCGCGTTTTTCATCATAAACCGACGCGGGAAGAGTGTATTGATGCCGTTCGCCAACAGTATTATAGCGGAGAAGGTGCCATTCAATGGGCGGGCGAAGCCGTAGCTAGAGCTAACGTTGACTTAATTTCTACACCGAGTCTTAAGCTTGAGTTCTTGAAAGCTTACGACGAAGGAAAAGCTAAACAGTGGTTGCAAGAACGTCATCCTAATATGACTGCTGAGGAATTAGAACATCGGTCAGTCCGTTTGGGCTTAAACCCGTGTGGTAAGTAATTTTGCCTCACGTTAAAAACCTCGCAAATACGGGGAAAGCTGAAATGCTAATCCCGTGGTAATCAGAAGAAATAAAAAGCTTTTGACACCGTACAGCGTAGAGAGTGAAACTAGATTACAATGAAAAAAGCAATCTAGAATATAATCTCTCCAAGAGTGTGGGGGCGCGTATGACAAGCACCTTCTATGGCTACTCAGGTTTCTACGGTGAGCATTGTTTAAGGTCAAGCCTTGAGTACATTTACGCGAAATACCTGGACTACATGAAAATTGGCTGGACATACGAACATAAAACTTATTTACTCTCGAATGAAGTTCGGTACAAACCAGACTTCCTTCTTGAAAATGGTGAGTATGTCGAAATTAAAGGCACTTTTAATTATCAAAGTGACTTGCCAAAAATTCAGCGTTTTGAGTCTGAGTACAATGCAAAAGTTACGATTATTCAAGAAAAGGACTTAAGACAACTCATCAAGGACGCTCCTTTTGTATTTGAGCATTTGAAACAGGAATGGAAATCTCATGCTAAGGTAAGAGGCATGGATAATTGCGGAAAGAGAAACCCTATGTATGGTGTTACTCAATCTGAAAGTACCAAAGCCAAAATCAAAGCTAAGGCGAATGCAAGATTTGCCGACCCTAGTTTCAAAGAGAAGTTTCTTAATAGTCCCAAGCGAAAAGCATACCATGAGTCACGAAAGGGAAAGAAAACAGGTGCGTTAGTACCTAAATTTATTCTTACTTGTGAATTTTGTCAGAACAGTTTTGAAGTTATACAACACAAAGTATCCAAGCGTCGTTTTTGTTCAAAAACTTGCTCTGTCCAATCGCAGCATGGAAAAACTTCAACAACGAATTCTGATATTCAAACATTAGCTCATACTTTTGCCTTGGATAATTATGAAGCCCTCTTATCTGTCAAGTTGAATAACCTAAAAGAGCTTTTTCAACCTTTACATGACTCAATACAAAAAGAAAATAACATTCTGGATATCAGAACAATATCTCAGATTGTTACAGGTAAGCCATGTAGTAGAAAGGAACTCCTTTATTATTTGAGGGAATACGCGCAAAAGGTACGCGGAGCTACTGCGAAAAATCAAGCAGTAGAACTAGAGGATAAAAAGCCTTTAGGATAACAAAACTGGAAATCATCGGCTCAAATTTTCATTGCAACCTTTCGGAGGTTCACCTCAATCAACTTGACCCTTACAATTTCAAAGAACAGGAGGAAGCTTTCACCGCCGGAGCTCTATCTGTCGCGGTACTTCTCAATCACACATTTCTTGAACCCCGCTATCAATACAGCCGCGAACTAGACCCGATTGTCGGCGTATCTTTCACCGGATTGTTCGATTTCTTCGTTCACGCTTTTGGCGTTGAGTGGCTGCGCTGGTGGGTGGAAGGCCGCCCGCAAACTCCCCAAGGAATCGCTTTTAAACAGCGGGAAGAAGAGTATTTGAGTGGTTGGCGGGAGATTGTCAATCGGGTAGTATGGGATTATTGCGATCGCCATTCCTTAAAACGCCCAAATCGCTGCACAACGGTTCAACCGTCGGGTACTAAATCTCTGCTGACAGGTGCTTCGCCGGGGTGGCACCCACCGAAAGCCCAGCGTTTCATTCGCCGAATCACTTTCGGCAAAAACGACCCCGTAGCCCTCGCCTGCATCGACTACGGATACAACGTGATTCCGTCTCAATCTGACAAAGATGAAAACGGCAACTTGCTGAACAATCCCTTCGATGAACGCTGTACGGAATGGCTGGTAGAAATACCTGTTGCCGTCAGTTGGGCTGACTTGCCCGGTGCTGATGAAATTGACATTAACAAGTTCTCAGCGGCGGCACAAATGGACTTTTATATGCAGGTGCAAAAGTTCTATGTCAGACATAACACTTCGGCGACGATTGAACTGCGCGAAAATGAAGTGGAAAGTTTGGGCACTCGGATTTATGAAGCGATTCGCGATGATGAAGGCTACATTTCCGCAGCGCTTTTAGCTCGGTTTGATGCTCTTGAAACTTTCCCACGTCTGCCCTTTGAACCGGTGAGCAAGGAAACTTACACCAAGATGGTTGAAGAGACTTTAGCGCGCCGCGAAATAGATGTTTTTCACGCGGCACTGAGTCGCTATGACTTAGGTGAAATGATGGATTCCGGGCCTGCGGGCTGCGATTCTGATAAGTGTTTGATGCCGGAGACTAAGGCTATATAGTACCGTTGAACTACATCCCCCAAATGGGGGATTTTTTTTGATTATTTTTAGCAAATAGGCGGTTTCAACCGCCGCATAATCGAGGGGATAGCTAAAAATGCTATCATTCGACAATCAGAGATTAAAGTTGTGCTGAATTAAAATGCAGAGGCTTTAGTGCAATGTCAGACAACCAAAATGAACCTAGAGAATACGATGCCGTCCTCGGCGGTCAAAGTTCAATTCCTGTCAATGCTGCGGTACTCGGAGGCATCCCCGGCGTTAAAAGCCGCTTAGCCTCACCCGCTGTCGAAGTTAGAATCGCCACACTCTCTGAAGCGCTGAAATATGGAGAAGCAGGCTTAGATTTGATAATTGGAGCATTGCAAGATGAGTCAATCCCGGTAAAATTAGCTGCCTATGGACTGCTGAAAGATAGAAATGAGGAGAAGATAAAGCAACATTTACGTTATTTTCCTATATTTGACTTTGATGTCATCACAGTCGATGCGTATGGAAAAGAAAACAGTCGCAGTAAGTCCTTTGCTCGCTTTTTTCCTGAAGACTTAGGTGACGGAATTGTACTGGAAATGGTTTACATTCCCGGCGGCACATTTATGATGGGTCCCTCCAACAGCGAAGAAGGACGAAAGCCTTGGGAAAGTCCGCAGCATCAAGTCACAGTACCGGCTTTTTATACAGGAAAATACCTCATCACCCAAGCACAGTGGCAAGCAGTCATGGGAAAAAACCGATCGGGTTTCAAAGGTGAAAAACGTCCTGTAGAAAATGTATGGTGGACTGAGGCCATCGAATTCTGTGGCAAACTCTCGCAACAAACCGGGAAAAAATATCGCCTCCTAAGTGAAGCAGAATGGGAATACGCCTGTCGTGCGGGAACAACAACCCCATTTCATTTTGGGGAAACCATTACCCCGGAATTAGTCAACTATGACGGAGACTACCCCTACGCAAGCGCCCCCAAAGGGCTTTCCCGCCGAGAAACAACCGATGTCGGGAGTTTTCCCCCCAATGCTTTTGGACTGTACGATATGCACGGCAATGTTGAGGAGTGGTGCAGCGATACGTGGCACAATAGCTATAACGGCGCACCAACTGACGGAAGTTCATGGGAAACTGGCACAGATAATTACCGAGTGCAGCGTGGCGGTTCCGGGTTCAGGAGTGCGTTCTGTTGCCGCAGTGCCTATCGTTGGAATAACTCGGTGGGCTACAGCTTGAGGGATAGTGGTTTTCGCGTAGCAGTAGCGTCGGTTTCTTCCCCGTCCTAGTTTTCCCGCCAGGACTCTTCTCTACTCTTTTACCCTTGAGGAAATCGGCGATTGAAATCGCTGTCGAGAGTCAAACGAAGTCCACTCCAAGCGGACTAAGAGAACATAGCCATGTTCTGCGTTATTTGAAAATATCTTTCCGCTTCTGCAACAGCAAAGTGGCGGTTAAATAAACTGCGGCGTGCAGGTCTAAAATTCCCCCATAATTCAAAGCTAAGTTTGGCCAAGTCGGTTCGTAGACTGCGCTCTTCTCGAATAAGTGCGGTAAGATTGTCCGATCGCACTATCTTACCGCACTTCCCTCAACCGTTCACATAATAATCCCGCGTTCCCTTCGCATTCATCGCTTCTCCGAGTCGATTTAACCCGTACACGTAAGCAGCAGTTCTCATGGAAACTGACAATTCCTGAGATTTTTTCCAAATTGCCTCAGTTTCTTCGACCATTTTATGCTTCAACCGCTGGTTGACTTCCTCCAGCGTCCAATAAAGCCCGCTGCGATTTTGCACCCACTCAAAATAACTAACCGTTACGCCTCCGGCATTAACTAAAATATCAGGAATTACGTGAATGCCCCGCGTTTCTAAAATCAAATCTGCCGCCGAATCAATCGGTCCGTTAGCTACTTCAAAAATAAACTTAGCTTTAACATCATTAACATTGGCTTCCGTTATTTGATTCTCCAAAGCTGCTGGAACCAACACATCTACATCTAATGCTAAAAGTTGCTCATTTGTCAATACTTCGTGTTCGATAATATTGCAAACCGAACCTTCGCAGTAAATAGCTTTGATACCTTTGTTAGACTCTTTAAAGCCTCGAATACTGGGGATGTCCAGACCTTGTTTAGCATAAATTCCCCCTTGGGAATCGCTGACAGCAACAACTTTGTAACCTGCTTTCCAGAGCAGTTCTGCTATTTCTGCACCGGCATTACCAAAACCTTGTACTGCGACAGTTGTATCTTGAGGATTTAGCTCAAATTTGGGTAAGATAGTTTGTACTACAAAAAAAGCACCCATTGCTGTTGCGGTATCTCTACCCAAACTGCCGCCGATTGTCACTGGTTTACCAGTCACAACTGCTGGAGAAAGCTGCCGCTTAATAATATTGTACTGATCCATCATCCAACCCATAATCATGGGATTGGTGTAGACATCCGGCGCGGGAATATCGACATCGGGGCCGATGAAATCTGCGATCGCATCGACATAGCCCCGGCTCAACCGTTCCAATTCCAGTTTGGACAATTCCTTGGGATTGAGAGTAATTCCGCCCTTGGCTCCTCCAAAAGGCAAGTTCAAAACTGCACATTTAAAAGTCATCCAAAATGCTAAGGATTGCACTTCATCAAGGGATACTCCCGGATGATAGCGCACTCCTCCTTTAGACGGGCCTCTGGTATTGTCGTAGCGCACCCGATAACCTTGAAAAATTCGCAGGGAACCGTCGTCCATCCGCACGGGAATCGATACAACTAAACTGGATTTGGGGTATTTCAGCCGTTCGATTGTATCCTCGGAAAGCGACACATATTTTAAGGCTCGTTCTAATCGACGGCTGGCATCGGCAAATAATGAATCAGACATAATTGGAAGGAAGAAGGAAAGCACGACACGGATTTTGACACGGATACACGGATTAATTATTTAGTGTCCGTCAGATTTTTAAGTCAGAGGGAAGAAGGAAGAATAGCTGACATCTTAATTTTAAGTATCTCGGCTGATCTACTGGTTTTCCTATACATTTTAATTTAATCACAATCCAGGTGGAATTTTGTCAACTGTCAACGGTCAACTCTTCACAAACTGCCTTGTGTCGATCGACAATATCGCAGTGCCAAGCAAGATTAAGCAGATACACTTACAATAGAGGGTGATATTTAAGTTCAAGCCCCAATTTGAGTTCGATCGCTCAAATCACAGCCAGCCATCAGGGGAATTAAATTCTGAAATAGATCGAGGCTTTAGCTGACGTTAGAAACTGAATTATTATTATGGTTGGACTCCTAGCCGCACTCTCTGCGTCTGCGGCAGGGGGTATGAGAATTGCCCTGCCCCTGCTGTTAATTGGTTTGTTGCGGATTGACAAACTTTGGTCGGAAATACCTCTCTTGTCGGGGGTTCCCCCCCAGGTGGCTATCACCATCTTGGTGAGTTGGTCGCTGTTAGAGTTATTTGCTTCTAAAACCTTTGTAGGACAGCGGGTACTGCAAATTGTGCAAATTATTTTCAGCCCCATTGTAGGAGCAATTATGGGAATTGCGATCGCTCAAGTAAGTTCGATCGAGGAAACTATTGCTCACCCTTGGATGCTGTGGATAATTGGTATTGTCGGAGGTTTGTTGGCTTTAGTGCTGCAACTGGTACAAGCCGGATGGTTTTACCGGCTGCGGGGTTTGCCGATTTGGGTGATTTTCCTCCAAGATGTTCTGTGCATTTCCTTGGTTTTGTTTGCCTTTGACGCCCCGCGGCAGGGAGGGTTAGTTGCTATGATGCTGCTGTGGCTGGCAATTCGCAGTTCTAAAGAGTGGTATCGCTGGTACAAAAGTCAGGGAATACCGGGCGATAAGGGAAATCCCCGCCGCCGCAAGCGCGATCCTGATTAATTAGTGATTAGTTATTGGTGATTAGTTATATCGTTTACGGTTGTTTCGGAATGATTTAACCGCAGAGACCGCAGAGGGCGCTGAGTTTGAGAAGAGAGAGATGAATAATTCCGCTCCCAACGGATTTGATATCATTAGTCATTTGTAACAACAGTCAACAGTCAACAGTCAACGGTCAACTGTCAACTGTCAATTTAAAGCAATCCGATCGAGTGTAGCGGGCCCTGACCCGTAATTAACTCCATCAATAGTGCGATAAAACCAATCATTGCTAAACGACCGTTCCAAACTTCCGCGCCCGTCGTCAAACCCCACTCCCACTGCTCTTGAGGGTACATTTTCACTATTTTGGAAGGGCGTATAACATCAGAGAATTTAACGCTGGGAGATTCGATCGACTCGATGACTAAATCAGCCAAGGCTTCAATAAACACCGGATGAGTATTTAGGGCGGGCACTCGGTAGAAATTCTGAATTCCCGATTCTTCTGCTAATTCTCGATACTCCATGTCAATTTCTTGCAGAGTCTCGATGTGTTCGGAAACAAAACTAATCGGAACTACCAACAAATCTTGGACTCCATTTTCTGCCAATTCGGTAATGGCGTCTTCGGTGTAAGGCTTGAGCCATTCCACCGGGCCAACCCGACTTTGATAAGCTAGAGTGTGTTCGTTCGATCGGTTCAAATGTTCCATAATCAGACGAGTGCAATCTTCAATCTCGCGCTGATAGGGGTCTCCAGCCTCTTCTACGTAGCTGAGGGGGACGCCGTGGGCGCTGAAAAAGATGTGAACTCGATCGGGATCTGGATTGTGGTCTAGTTGTTGGGCTATCAATTCCGACATTGCCTGAATGTAGCCTGGACGCTGATACCAAGAAGGAATAGCGGTATATTCTATATCCTTGAGATCTGGATCTTTGCCCCACATTTCTTCTAGCTGCCGGAAGCTAGAACCGCTGGTGCTGATCGAAAATTGAGGATACAGTGGCAAGATTGTCAAATGTTCGATGCGATCGCGCTTAATTTTGGCGAGTGCCTCTTCGGTAAAAGGATGCCAGTAGCGCATCCCCACGTATACTCGAGCATCCTGTCCCTTTTCTTGCAAGAGTTCTTGCAGCGAAGTGGCTTGTTCCTCGGTAATCCGCCGCAAAGGAGAGCCGCCACCGATTTGGCGGTAGTTTTCCTGGGATTTTTGAAAGCGCAGGGTCGAAATCAACCAGGCGAGCGGTTTTTGCATCCACGGAAACGGAATGCGAATGATTTCCGGGTCAGCAAACAAGTTGAACAGGAAAGGACGGACATCCTCGATTTGATCTGGCCCGCCCAAGTTTAATAGCAATACTCCCACACGACCCATAGCGGTTACAGCTCTCCCATCGTCTCAGTTCTGTTACTTATCTTTATCATATTACTTAATAATATCTTAAGTCGATAGCAAGGTATACATAATTTTGACTATGGCAACAATTTTTAGAGATTTAAGTTATCGGTATCAGTCGCTGTACTATGCGATCGCGCGTCTGGCTGCGAGTGAGCGTAGGCGGCAATCCTCGTTTGAGTCAACGACGCTGGGAAAATTTGACCGTCAGCGCCGAAACTAAAGTTTTAGACCGTTGCTGCGGTAGCGGTCAAACTAAGCAATTTCTGGTGCAATATTTCCAGGATGTCACAGGACTTGACGCTTCGCCATTATCTCTGCAAGGGGCAAGGAAAAATGTACCATCAGCCAATTATTATTTAAAAGCTTTTGCCGACTGTCAGTTTGACAGGAGTACACAGCAGCGTTGCGATGCACGAAATGCGATCGGGCACAGTTGCGATTGCGATAAATCTTTCAAGAAGTGTACCGCGCGATCGATCCCGGTGGTCTATTCATTTTGGTAGATTTTCATCGGCATACAAATCCGGTATTTAGGCCGGGGTTTGCTGTATTTTTGTGGTTGTTTGAGACTGAAACTGACTTGGGGAGTTTGTTTGCCGAGGTCGGATTGCGATCGTACAATTGCGAAGGAACTCAACAACCCAAAATTTATGCTGGCGGCAGCATTCAAGTAATCCAAGTTCAAAAGTCAGTTGACAGTTGTCAGTTGACAGTTGTCATTAGTGCGCGGGGAAGAAACCGGGTTTCTACGAATTTTGGGTTGAGTGACGATAAATCTCGGCAGAAACCCGGTTTCTGAGGTCGGCGCGGGCATCTTACTATACTTGTCAACTAATGACTAATGACTCCTAACTAAACAAACTTTTTCGCTTCTGCCAAAGCCGCCTCAAACTTGAGCAATACATCCTTTTCTGTGTGAATAACTTTCTCTTGTTCCAGCAGCGGGCGGCCAAAGCGAAAAATGCCGTCCTGTTCTACGTGGTCTACATAAGGCAGGGTTTCTGGATGCGGCAAAAATTTTCTGCCGATGGTGTACGGCGTGTGGAAAGAAAAACTAAAATCGGGAAACTTGTCGCTTTTGATTTCGAGATAGTAAAGCGAGTAATAATCTTTGGTTTCGCAGTACAGACATTCGCGGCACTTATTTACAAGTTTGCGGTTCTGATAGAAAAAATCCCACTTGTCCCAATAGTAGCCATCTTTCATCATTTCCTGGTGGTCGTCGCACAGTTCGAGATATAATTTGTCAGCATCCCCCGGACGGTAGAAGTAAAGCATGGCGTAGGGCATTTCAATCAGTAACTTGACTGCTTGATTTTTTCGCTGGTACCATTCCTGCTGGTGAGTTTCGTAGATTTCCTTATATTTATTAATTGCTTTAAAGCTGTTGATCTGATTTTCTTTGGCCCAGCGCGACGCCCAAACTGTCCAGTAAGCTAGCTGGAAGGTTGCTGAAATTTCTTCCGAACCTTGTTCTTTCCAGTCGGCAATGATTTTTTCCCAAGCTGAACTAAAAGCTAATCGCGATTGTTCGTTTTCTTCAGGCTTTTCTGTATTGATTGGGGTGGGTATTTGGTGATTATTTTTAATCAGCCCTTTGGGTTCTTTGCGCCAATTATTAATATCGGTTGGCGTTAGACTTAAGATGAATCTTCTGTCGTGAACGGGATATTCTAAATGGATTCCTGATTTGCGGAAAGAGCGGTATTCTAAAATAGGGAGTTTGTCTTGTTCAATCCACTGCTGGCGTTCTGCTGGCGAACACTTGAGTATTGCTTCTAATTCTACCGGATCGACGGCTAATTCACTTTTGAATGTCTCCCAAAATCTTTCTTGTTCGGCGGGATTTGCTTCCAGGAGGGATACAATTCGGTTGACGAGATGATCCGTTTGGTCTTGGCAATTTTCGGGAAGTCCTAAGAAGTCGAGGAGTTTGGTCTTGAGTATTCGTCTGGCAGAGATTAGCTCGGCTAACATGAGAAGCTCCAGTAGAGTCATGAGTTGCGCCCTTGAACTGGCAAGATTTGCACAAGTCTTATATATCTTAATAGATTCTCCTGGGTTGTCGGCAATTGAAATGTCGGCGCGAGGGAAGCTATCCCCAACGCGCCTGCGGGCCCGTTGCGGTAGGGAATCGCTTAACCTCCGCACCCTCCCTAAGCTAAAATACTCAAAACAAGACGACCTTTTGGCCTGATTGGCTAAAACTCATATGTTGCACCATTCTCAATTAGTTGTTTAGGAACAGGCAAGATGCCTGTTCCACAAGAAAATTTATATTTTGTGGAACAGGCATCTTGCCTGTTGCTGACAATGGTGCAAGATATCAGCTAAAATCGATAATTGCGATCGCGCACCCACAAACTCACAGGCACAGCATGACCTGTTTTGTCAACCTTTACTTCTACCAAAAATGATTGTCGCTGCTTCCTTTGAGCTTCGCTAATCTCCTGATTGACTTTTTCCCTTTCATCCTCTGGCATATAATAAGTTTCTAAGCCGTATTCCATCTGCCAACCGTTATATTTGCCCTTAATTGCGATTTGATTGGCGGGCAAATTGGTGGGATTTTCTAGACTGACGCGGACGGGTTTCCAAGCTTGGGGGCGGCCGGGATTAGTCGCGGTTTTTGGCGCTTCTAAGATTACATAAAAACTGGTTTGTGGCTTGACATTGTGCGTATTTTTGGGACAAACAATTCCGGGCGGACAAGGTGTTTTTTCGGTAGGTAAATCTTTCCAGCCGGGGAGTTTTTGCAGATTTGTGCTAGCTGAAATATCATATCTCAATACTTGGTAATATCCGCGCAAAAAGTCGTAAGGGTCTACTGGTGCTGTTTGCAGGACAACTGTTTTGCCAGTAATAAAAGTGTAAACGGCGGTGGCGGGTACCGTGGCAATTAGTCCGATTTGCAAGAGTAAAGGAACCCACAGCCGCCACGCGGGAAGGCGTTTTGCTTTCGGGGGAAGCTGAAACGCATTTGTTGTATCTGGATTTTCAACTAATAACTCAATGTTGTTTGTGTTCATATTAGGTATGGGCTATATTGTTTACGGTTGTTTCGGAATGATTAAACCGCAGAGAACGCAGAGGGCGCTGAGTTAGAGAAGAGAGAAATGAATAATTTCTATTCATCGGGGATTTTGGCGAAGTGGCGCTCGAACCACAAACCCGCAGCAATTACGCCAATTCCGCACAAAACGAAGACAAAAGATTTGAGCAACAATCCTGTGTTGTATTCAAACACTCGGCTGATAATTTGCAGGGTGATTAATACCATCCCTCCCCAAAAAGTCTGGCGGTTTCCTAATGCTAAACCTTCTCGGATTAAGCCGACAGCGAGCAAAAATAAGAAAACATTGAACAGAAAAGTCGCTAATTGAGGAATGGGAGTAAAACTGAGGTGAAAAAGCGGTATTAAGGCGCTCGCGAGGATTAAAATGCCGATCGCACTTGTGGTCAAATCCACTGCTTTTTGTTTCGGCCGCCGCAGTTCCAAACGTCCCAAACGCACCCATTCAAACACCGTGAAACCGCCCAAAACAGCCACATTTGCCAGCAAAACCCAATCGGGCTGTATTTGTGCAGGATTCGGCGAATCTTGCCAAAACCCGTAGAAAGAAAGAACGTAAAACAAACTGGCGAGAAACAGCAGGGCTAAACTGCGGGCGGTAGGTTGAAACAATTTCCTGTGTACCTTCGGCCAGATTTCATCGTCGTATCCCCACAGCAAAGCGGGCGGTAGGGCGCAAAAAATTGCAGCAGCCCAGGTTGGATTTAACCCTTGGACAATAGAAACTTGTAGCGAAAAAATTATCGCGATCGCACTTATGGCAAAAATAGCACGCGATCGACACCAATAAGCCAGCGGCACAAACATTATACTGGCTGCGATCGGCATTTGCCGCACCAAAACTTCCAGCCAAGAAAACTCGACTTTGGAAGACCAATCTAACACGGCAATCCAATAGCCTAAACCGACTAAAAGTGCGGACAAAACGCCCAACGAAGTCAACCGCAAACTGTAAGCCATTCCGAGCACGCCGATTCCCCAAGCAAGGAAAAGTCCGTAAGAAGAACCGCCAATGTGAAACATTTGTGCCATCAAAGCCATATTTGCTCCTAAAATCAGAGATCCTAACAGCAACAATCCTTCACCTAGGAGTTTGTTTCGCGCTTTTGTTGCGGGCAGATTGAGATTGGAGTTTTTGCTTCGGGATGGGGGAATTCGCCACAGATAGAAACCCGCCGCATTGACTGCGACGAAAAGACTTAGCAGCAGCGCAACTCTCACTTCGCGCGGCCAAACTTGCCAGTTTGCCGCTACAAAGGTGATGACTCCTATACCGAGGAGAATGCCGCCGAGACTCATCAGAATGCTGAGGAATCTGTTGCGGGAGGCGGTTTCGAGTGTGTTGAATTGGTAGCGTTCCGAAAGTTGTTGGTAGAATGAATTATCGATGAGTCCTTCTGCTTGCCAGAGTTTGGCTTGCTCTCGCAACTCGCGTCGAAATTTATCTGAAATCATTGTTTATATTCCAGAGGATTTGAACTGTGATAGTTATTAATATGTCACTTGCGGGTTGATTGTCGATGGAGGCTGGGACACCTGCTGAACTTGCACAACATATTTGATTGAGATCCTTCGGCGGTTGAAACCGTTTTTATATAAACAAACTCCCAGCAGCAAGGGACGAATAAATTAAGGAAGGTAATTTTATGGTACAAGCTCAATCTAAAAAATTAACTTTTGACGAGTACCTTAATTACTCAAATGATACGGATCAACGCTATGAGTTAATTGATGGGGAGTTAATAGCTTTGCCGCCAGAATCTGAACCTAATAATTTCATTGCTAACTATCTATTTTTCTATCTGGCTAGCAGCGGGCTAGTGCCACTTAGACTAATTAAAACGCATAATTGCGAGGTTCAAGTTGCCGTTTTGCGATCGGGAGATGCCGCCAACCGCTACCCCGATTTGATAATTCTGGAACCCGAACACATTCCGCTGACAGCAGCCAGGCTAACTATCACTTTCGATATGTTGCCTCCTCGGTTTGTTGTGGAGGTAGTCAGTCCGGGTAGAGTGGGCAGGGATCGGGATTACGATCCTCTTCGAGGGCTTCGCCAACGCAAACGAGCTCAGTACGCAGCGCGGGGCATTGCAGAGTATTGGGCGATCGATCCAATTGAACAAGTAGTGACGGTTTTGCGGCTTGAGGATGGGCAATATGTTGAGGTTGGGGTATTTCGGGATGGAGAGGCGATCGTATCTCCGATGTTTCCACAGCTAAGTTTGACGGTTCAACAGATTTTGGGTGGAGAGGTTTAAGGGCTGGCTAATAGCTAATTGGTTAGCATTCATCTCACCAGTCACTTTTCCTGGTAAGGCAGAATTTTGTTTCAATCCTCGATCGAGTTTTAGTTTGATTGCAACTACGAATCATTTGTTGTCGAGGATTATAATCCTCGATGTTTCAATCCCTCATGGGGTTTTCTGGTAATTGCAACCGGAATTACTTCGCGCTGTCGATCGAACTGGCGATCGCCTGCAGGCTGGGAATGTGGCAGGGGTTGGCGATCGGTGAAGCCAGTTTTGGCAAAATAGCGGTACTAGCCACAATCACCGCAAAACTGTTTGGCGCGCGGCAATGGCGGCCCATCAGCTTGTGCTGTTAACTAATGTTTAACCCAGTTCTAAGGTTGTCACCCCAAACACTTGATTTAGCGGTAAAATTGGTGGCGTTAATGTGTACATTCGTGCAGTTTCAAAAACTGGTTTCATTCCGTACTTTTCAGCCAAATTAATACCTTCTAAATTGGTGTCAGGCACATCTAAAAATACAGTAATATTAGGGATTTGTGCCATTAATCCTTGCAATAACAATTCGGCAAAACCGACATTATCGGCAAATAATGGCCCAATTTTATACCCCTGACGGCAAACTCTTAAAACGCCATAACCGCTTAGTTTTCCCTGATGTTTGACACCGAAAGCGATTATTTCAGGTTGTTGAATCCAATGCTTTAAAAAAACCGGACGGGGAACAGGAAAATGTTGAGAATCATAGGCTAGAATTTCTTCCCATGGAACGGTTGAAAGTGGAATCATCTCGTCAGGAATAACTCCAAATCCTCGACCTTGATAACGAATGTGACGGTGAGCTAATTTAAAACCAGATTTTTGATAATTTTCCTGTTGGGCAATAACCCCATCCAAACCAATATTTCGCGTTCCTAAATATTCGATCGCGGCTTGCCACAGTTTTAATCCCCATCCCTGGCCGCGAAAGGAAGGTTTGACAATATATAAACCAATAAAACCAAAACTGGAATCATAGGCAACTGCAGAAATTGAAGCAATAGGTTCATCATTCAAATAACCGATGAAAAATCCTTGAGGATCGGTTTGAAAAAAACATTCGGCATCATAATATCCGGGGTTCCAACCTTCTGCGGCTGCCCAATCTACTGCTAAATTAAGTTCCGATATCGTCATCCGGCTAATCATCCATTGTTTTTGGGTCATGTTTTTTTACTTAAAGTTATTGGATCTGGGGTTTTTGGTGGTTGCAACATCGGCTGCGAGTTCATGCGCTGTTACTGCTACCATTTTTCAATCCCTAATAGGGGTTTAGTTTGATTGCGGCGTCAATCATGTGCTGGGTTCCCCGCGATTCTCCGTCCCAGAAGTTTCAATCCCTAATAGGGGTTTAGTTTGATTGCGGCATTAAAACTGCATTAATAATGCTATCACGTCTTTTGTTTCAATCCCTAATAGGGGTTTAGTTTGATTGCGGCCGTTTCCGACCGCCTCTGTATACTGCCCGATGTAGTGTTTCAATCCCTAATAGGGGTTTAGTTTGATTGTGGCGCAACTTTAGAACCAAACTGCTTTCGGAGTTCCGTCCAAGTGTTTCAATCCCTAATAGGGGTTTAGTTTGATTGCGGCTAGTTTCGACGAGCCAAAAAGCGCGGTATCAAGCGTTTCAATCCCTAATAGGGGTTTAGTTTGATTGCGGCGGCAATATTTTAGGCGGTCAGATAGCCGCTGATAAGTTTCAATCCCTAATAGGGGTTTAGTTTGATTGCGGCGCAGAGAAGCCTTGGGCAACTGCCTCGACTGGAGTTTCAATCCCTAATAGGGGTTTAGTTTGATTGCGGCCGATCTGTACTCGCACAGTCTACGCCTGAATCGGAGTCAGTTTCAATCCCTAATAGGCGTTTAGTTTGATTGCGGCTGATTGAGTTGTAGTTTAGGGTTTTATCATTGAGTTTCAATCCCTAATAGGGGTTTAGTTTGATTGCGGCTTTGAACCTGATGAATTTGATGATTGGTTTGCTAGCTCGAAAAAGTTTCAATCCCTAATAGGGGTTTAGTTTGATTGCGGCTCTGGAAATATGAATCTAAATCCCGTCATTTGGGTTTCAATCCCTAATAGGGGTTTAGTTAGTTTGATTGCGGCAAAGATATTGCCGGAGTGTTCTTTTATTTGATGAAGTTTCAATCCCTAATAGGGGTTTAGTTGGATTGCGGCGGCAGTAGATGCGGAATTTTTCAGCAATTTTTCAGTTTCAATCCCTAATAGGGGTTTAGTTTGATTGCGGCTAAAGTGGCGCGCTAACTTGACCGTTGGGCAAAATTTTGCAGTTTCAATCCCTAATAGGGGTTTAGTTTGATTGCGGCCAGTTTTAAACCGGAACCTTTGAAAGCTGTTCCGTTTCAATCCCTAATAGGGGTTTAGTTTGATTGCGAAACGGGTAATGATTACCCGCCCTATTACTTGTTAAGCCTGGAGTTTCAATCCCTAATAGGGGTTTAGTTTGATTGCGGTGATTTGGGGCGAGGCTTGCAGCAAGTCGCTTAGTTTCAATCCCTAATAGGGGTTTAGTTTGATTGCGGCAGATGAGGGTTTTGTCAACGCAGATATGGATATGTTTCAATCCCTAATAGGGGTTTAGTTTGATTGCGGGGAGCTGCTGCATCAGCCACAACATCTATAAATGAATCATAGTTTCAATCCCTAATAGGGGTTTAGTTTGATTGCGGACAGCCTATCAAGAGTTTAACAACTACTTGTTAGTTTCAATCCCTAATAGGGGTTTAGTTTGATTGCGGTTTTTTACACCGTGCCGAGTCTTTTTTTAGAAGCGTTTCAATCCCTAATAGGGGTTTAGTTTGATTGCGGTTGATGAGTTTGTCGTTCACTGCTCTTATAATATAAGTTTCAATCCCTAATAGGGGTTTAGTTTGATTGCGGTTACTTTTGATAACAGTGATAACGACATCTACTTAGTTTCAATCCCTAATAGCTTTTTCTTCTTCTCTAATAATTTAGAGATAAATGTGATAACGACATCTACTTAGTTTCAATCCCTAATAGGGGTTTAGTTTGATTGCGGGGAAGCCGTAACAAAAATGCTCTACGAGATTGTGGTTTCAATCCCTAATAGGGGTTTAGTTTGATTGCGGTCTAGGCTGCTACCCAAAAGATCAATTCTGGGGTTTCAATCCCTAATAGGGGTTTAGTTTGATTGCGGCCGACACGATGAAGATCGGCGATCGAGTGATGTTTTTGGTTTCAATCCCTAATAGGGGTTTAGTTTGATTGCGGAAACGGTGGAAAGAAAACCGCAAACTTTGGATCGGTTTCAATCCCTAATAGGGGTTTAGTTTGATTGCGGTTATTACCAACGCTGCAACAAGCAATTGTTGGAGGGTTTCAATCCCTAATAGGGGTTTAGTTTGATTGCGGAAGAAATAATTGATGAACTATCTAATCTGGCTAAGTTTCAATCCCTAATAGGGGTTTAGTTTGATTGCGGCTCGAATTTTTACGGCAATCGGCGGAATACCTACGGGTTTCAATCCCTAATAGGGGTTTAGTTTGATTGCGGCCGCTCTATTTGTTGGTAGGAGTTTGCTAAATGCGTTTCAATCCCTAATAGGGGTTTAGTTTGATTGCGGCTTCGTGGCTGACATCGGGGACGTGGCGGGACTTCAGGGTTTCAATCCCTAATAGGGGTTTAGTTTGATTGCGGTCGACGGGTGCGGCCGCTGCCGTTCTGCCTGCGACGTTTCAATCCCTAATAGGGGTTTAGTTTGATTGCGGTTGCTTATAGTGGCTGGATTCAAGAAACAATTTTAGTTTCAATCCCTAATAGGGGTTTAGTTTGATTGCAGAGTATGTTCCTGTTTTGCGGATGCTAGGTAAATTTTAGTTTCAATCCCTAATAGGGGTTTAGTTTGATTGCAAGGTTCTGCTATCGCTGGAAATCTTACTTGTTAGTTTCAATCCCTAATAGGGGTTTAGTTTGATTGAATTGTTGCCAAGTCTAAGTCACCCTACGATGCTGAGTTAGTTTCAATCCCTAATAGGGGTTTAGTTTGATTGAGTAAATATAAAGTAAATATTAAGATTTTATAAAGTTAGTTTCAATCCCTAATAGGGGTTTAGTTTGATTGCGCCATATCTGAAAGCTTTACTCTATTTAGTTTTCAAGGTACATTTCTGTGAACAGATCTAAAAAGTACCATTTCAGCGATCGACCTGTCAAGAGGCAAAATTTTCAACAGCCATCAAAACCCATCACAGCAAGCATTACAGCGTTTCCGCGAACCTATTTTTTCCCAAAAGTGGCTCAACTCCTTACATAGCAAGCGATACAGCCGAAAAAAAACCACCCCCAAAAAAAACACCTACCCATTCCCGGAAAACTCAACCATCAACCCGATTCAAATTCCAGTCGTAAGGCAAAAAAACGATCGCCCATCCATCGCCCACAGCCGCCTCCGGCCCCAAATAACCGCCCACATAATCAGCCACCGAACCCGCCGCCTTTACAAAATCCTCCTCGTACCACTTAAAAATCTTGCTCAAATAAAGCGTCTTTTTCTCGGCATCATATCGCACCTTATCAGGATTGTGAATAAAACGGCTCGCATCCGCTTCTAGTTGAGTCCGTACCGACTCCGGGAAATAAGCCCCGCGACGCAGCAGCGGGCACCCGACTGAAGCGCAAACTAATGCAAAATGGATGCGCGGTTCCGCAAATTCCGGCCGCAATATTGCGTGTTCGATTTGATTGAGACTGTACTTTTTGCCGCCAATAATCGAATTTGAACGAGTGAAAAAATCCAAAAAACTCAGCCAGTTGGGAATTCCCAAAACTTTGGGACGGATCGACGCGATCGGATATACTTCGAGAACTTGAGAAATTGCGATCGCATTATACGCATTCAGCCACAACGCCAGCCGCCCATCCGCATCACTACAATCCGCCAAATCCACATCCGCCAAACTTTCCAGCCACACCCTCAAAACATCCGCCCCCTCAGCTTTCCAGCCCCGATAATTGACGCGGCCGAAATCGTCAACGTAGCGTTGCAGCAACTCGTCCCAAATCCTAAAGTCGATCGTACCGATCATTTATTACTATCCATATGATAAGGCGGGCATTGCTTTAACTTCTGCTTCTATTTAATACTACCGTCAACCGAAATAACACCTGCAACGGGAGCATCTCAGTTTTGCAAAAAGCATTTTTTTTATTATAGTGCGAGCGTCTCCGCTCGCGTATTCTACAAATCGCGAGCGGGGACGCTCGCACTATAAATGCAAAACTCAGATGCTCCCCCTGCAACGGTAGTATTTTTTAAATTAACCCCGTCAAACGGGCTCTAGTTAAATTAACTTGAGTCAAATTAGCGCCTTGTAAATTAGCTTGCCACCAAGCAGCCCCGCTCAAATTTGCCCCGGATAAATTAGCTTCCCTAAAATTTACTTCTCTCAAATCTGCCCCTGGCAAATCCGCATTTGCTAAACTCGCGTACCGCAGGGAATGCCGATAAAATCCCCGCCCGGACACTGGTTAGTTTACCACAACTAATTGACTTGCTGCGGCTTAGGTGAAATCAGTGGTGTAGCCAACCCGAAAATCATTCCCCATGAAATTGCTCCCAAAGTTACAGATTTCCTGCTCTTTACATTCTACAATCTTAAAAGATTCTTAATTTCAATTTCAACGGGGATCGGTTTCTTCCGGCACAACACCCCTCTCACTTTGAGCTGCAATTTTTTTAATTTCCCTTACCTTCCTAACAAATTATGACGGATCGAACCAACTTTTTCGATAAACTGTTAGCGGCTGTTGAAACCAATCAAAGTTTGCTGTATCTAGCCCTCGACCCCGACCCGGAAACCTTGCCCCCGCAGGTTTCCATGACTGGGGAAGAGACTCAAGTTTATGTAACTGATTTGTTGTCAACGCTAAAAAGTGCGATCGACCAAACAGCCGATTTAATCTGTGCCTGCAAAATCACCCTCGGTTTTTACCAATCTCTCGGCATTCCCGGTTGGGCATTGCTGCAAGAAATTCTAACAATTATCCCCCCTCACCTGCCAGTAATTTTAGATGCCAAACACTGCGATTTAAATACGAGCACAGTCTTTGCCAAAATTATATTTCAAGACTGGCGAGTTGACGCTATTACCTTAAGTCCCTATGCCGGATTCGACCAAGTAGCGCCTTTTTTGTTATACGCCGGAAAAACTGTTTTTGTCCTCTGTGCCACCGCCAACGCCTCAGCGGCGGCTGTGCAAGAATACCCGACGCCAGAAAACCCTTTTTACTTGCAATTAGTCCGACTCTCTCAACTTTGGGGAACTCCCGAAAAAGTCGGTTTAGAAGTAGGAGTAATGCCGGATATGTTAGCCCGCATCCGCCAAGCTGCTCCTGAACGCCTAATTTTAGTCGAAGGAGACATCGCCGAAGAAAATGACCTCACAGAAGAAAACGACCTCGCACAACTGCTGGCGGCCGGTTTAAGCAAGAATGGTGAAGATTTGCTGCTGCCAGTCCCCCCAAGTTTATTAGCGGGGAAACAGCCGCGCCGAGAAATTGAGAAATTGCGGGATAATATTAATCAACAGAGGCTGCGGGCGATCGAAGGTAGTCCCGCTTGCGAACTGTGGCTGCCCGATGTTTGCTTTTTACAACCGGAACCTCACCACGATTTAATCTTGCAACTTTATGACATCGGCTGCGTAGTTTTTGGCGACCACGTACAAGCATCGGGCGCCGTATTTCCATATTACATCGACTTGCGGAAAATTATCTCAATTCCGCAGATTTTCCACCAAATTGTCAGCGCTTATGCAGACATTCTCAAGGATTTAAAATTCGATCGCATTGCGGGAATTCCCTACGGTTCTTTACCCACAGCAACCGGTTTAGCCTTGCGGATGGAACGCCCGATGATTTTCCCGCGCAAGGAGGTGAAAACTTACGGTGCAGGCAAATTAATTGAGGGGCATTTTCAGGCAGGAGAAACGATTGTGGTAGTCGATGATATTTTGATTAGCGGCAAAAGCGTGATGGAAGGCGCGGCTAAGTTAAAATCTGCCGGGTTGAAGGTGGAAGATATCGTGGTATTGATCGACCACGAACAGGGAGTCAAAGATAAGATGCAGGCCAACGGTTATCGCGCACATTCTGTGTTAGCTCTTTCGGAAATAGCTGAAGTTTTGTATCGAGCAAGTCGCATCGATACCGAGCAATTCCATCTTTTGACAGCGGAACATTAAACCCAATTACTGTAGGGGCGGGTTTTACCAACCATCTACGCCAAAAATTAATAATCTCATAAACCCGCCCTCAATGTATTGGGGAACATTAAAACCCAATTCCTGTAGGGGCGGGTTTTACCAACCATAATTGCCTAAAACAAAAAATCTCATAAACCCGCCCAACCCAACAAACAATCATCACCTACATCTTAACATTCAATACAAATTTCAGGTTGATGTGGATTATTGGTGGGGTGGGGGCGGGTTTATCTAGATTGTTGGTAATCGTTATATATTATTCGTAAAACCCGCCCCTACCACGCTATGCGATCGACTTTACAAAACTTCAATCAAAGGTTATTAGTTGTGTGGGGGCGGGTTTATTAGATTGTGCGTGTGCGTCGAATATTATTGGTAAAACCCGCCCTTACAAGGTAATAGATCAACCTTGCAAAACTTCAATCAAAGCATCGCCCATTGCCCGACAGCCGACGAGTTTCATGCCTTCTGACATGATATCACCAGTGCGATAACCTCGATCCAAAACTTCGACAACTGCTTGCTCAATTTTATTAGCAGCTTCCGGCTGATTTAAGGCGTAGCGCAGCATCATTGCCGCACTCAAAACTTGGGCGATGGGATTGGCTTTATCTTGTCCGGCGATGTCCGGTGCGGAACCGTGCACGGGTTCAAAAACCCCCGGCCCGCTTGCTCCCAAACTAGCAGAAGGAAGCATCCCAATACTACCAGTTAGCATCGCCGCCGCATCGGAAAGAATGTCGCCGAATAAATTGCCGGTGACAATTGTATCGAACTGTTTCGGCCAGCGAATTAACTGCATGGCTGCATTGTCAACGTAGAGGTGAGAAAGTTCGACATCCGGGTATTCTGAAGAAAGGGCAATAATACGATCGCGCCACAGTTGCGAAACATCCAAAACATTCGCTTTATCAACGGAACACAGCCTTTTTCCCCGCTTAGAAGCCGTCTCAAAAGCGACTCGCCCGATTCTGTCAATTTCCGACTCGGTGTAAGCCATCGTATTAACGCCGCGTTTTTCGCCTGTTTCCGTCTCAAAAATGCCTTTGGGTTTGCCAAAATAAATGCCGCCTGTGAGTTCGCGGATTACCATAATATCCACGCCTTCGACAACTTCCCGTTTCAAACTAGAAGCATCAACCAATTGCGGTAAAATAGTCGCAGGACGCAAATTTGCAAACAATCCCAATCCGGCGCGCAGTCCTAATAATCCAGTTTCCGGGCGCTGTTCGCGGGGCAAATTATCCCACTTGTAACCGCCAATTGCTGCCAACAATACTGCATCGCAGTTCCGGCATTTTTCCAGTGTTTCTTCTGGCAGCGGATTGCCTGTTGCGTCAATAGCAGCGCCGCCCATTAAAGCTTCTTGAAATTCAAAGCCGATGTCCAATTGTTGACCGACAAGTTTCAGGACATCTACCGCCACAGCGATAATTTCAGGGCCGATGCCGTCTCCTGGTAAAAGAGTGATGCGGTAGTTTTGAGTCATATCGATTTAGGAGTTTTGATTTGAGATTTGAGATTGAGAGTTAATGGGAATTCTTTGGAAATGCCAGACATTCTCACAAGGCTATAATCATATCAGGATAAGCAACCTCAGAATTCATTATGACATTCCCGACTTACCCGCCTGCTCAAGCTGAACCGCCTTTAGACCCCCGGCAGAGTTTGCCAACAATGTATGATTTACCTAGCGAAGACCCAAAGGAGCCCGGTTTGCCAGATACATTTCATTTAGATCAGCCGCAACTCTTGGAATTCACGTTTTTGCCGCCGGGATGGGATGCGGAACAAGTCTTTACAGCCAGTGACCTAAATTTGTATTACGATGCAACACAACCGCGCTGGCATAAACGCCCAGATTGGTTTGCTGCGGTGGGTGTGCCAAGGCTTTATCAAGGGCGCGATATGCGTTTGAGTTATGTAGTTTGGCAAGAACGGGTAAATCCGTTTGTGGTGGTGGAATTGCTATCGCCGGGAACTGAAGATGAAGATTTAGGGCGGACTGTTCAGCAAGCTGGGGAACCGCCGACTAAGTGGCAAGTTTATGAACAAATTTTGCGGATTCCTTACTATTTTGTGTTCAGTCGCTACACGGATGAATTGCGAGCTTTTCATCTTGTAGGAGGCCACTATGAACCTGCAGAATTAATTGATGGGCGGTTATTTATTCCTGAGTTGCAGTTGAGTTTAGGTTGGTGGCAAGGCACTTATAAGAGTATGAATCGGTTGTGGTTGCGGTGGTTTACGGCCCAAGGAGGGTTGATTTTGAGTCCGAGTGAAAGAGCAACGGCGGCGGAACGGCAACTGATAGAATCTCAACAGCAAGTAATTGAAGCTCAACAGCAAGTTCTAGAATCTCAACAGCAACTGACAGAATCTCAACAGCAACTCATAGAATCTCAACAGCGAGAGGAAAGACTAGCGGCGCGGTTGCGGGAACTAGGCATCGATCCTGAACAATTGAGTTAATAGTTCTCGCACCCAGGCCTGGTGAAACCCGGTTTCTTCCTTCTATTTCTCGTGACTCGTCCCAAAACTCGTAGAAACCGGGTTTCTAGCCCCCATGCGTAATTCTTGCTTGAGTATTCCAAAAGCCCAATAGCCCATAACCCCTTTTCAACTCCTCGAATCGGCGCAACAGGAGTGAAATAAGATAAAAATAGTTCGATCGCACGCACGTACAAAAAAATCGGCAAGGAGTCGCACCAGTGGCAGAGGGCGAAGGCATACCAACATCAGCACAGATTGATTCTAGGGACTATTCTTGGGCCTTTTGGCCGGTTGTCCCCCTCTATCCCTACAGCAAGCGGCGCACCATCCGCAAGGAAATAGTTAAGGATACAATCTGGACTTTTGACCAACTACAAGGCATTTTTTACGTTGTCGTCCCGATTCGGATGACAGTAATTAAACTAGAACCCAAAGGCCTTCTCGTCTACGCCCCCGTTGCACCGACTCCTGAGTGCATCCGCTTGGTAAAAGAGTTAGTAGCAGAGCACGGCGAGGTGAAGTACATCCTGCTGACAACGGTTTCCGGCATCGAGCACAAAGTTTTTGTCGGCCCCTTTGCGAGGTGTTTTCCCGAAGCGCAGGTGTTTGTCGCCCCGCAGCAGTGGAGTTTCCCCGTGAATTTGCCGCTGAGTTGGCTGGGTTTGCCCGCCAAACGCACTTCTGTACTGCCATTTGACAGCAGCAACACGCCGTTAGCCGATCAATTTGACTGGGCAATTCTCGGCCCCCTCGACCTCGGTTTGGGCAGATTTGCTGAAGTTGCGTTATTTCACAGGCGATCGCGCACGCTGATGTTAACAGATTCCGTGGTTTCGATTCCCGAAAATCCGCCCGCGATCGTCCAACTCGACTCGTACCCGCTGCTATTTCACGCCAAAGACAGCGCCTCGGACACGGTGGCAGACACCCACGAAAATCGGCGCAAAGGGTGGCAGAGAATCGCCTTATTTGCCATGTATTTTAGCCCCAGCGTGCTGGAAGTGCCGCCGTGGTCGGAGGTATTTGCCAGCGCGCGCCAAGCGCCAGAACGCTCTAGGAAAGCTTATTTCGGGTTGTATCCGTTCAAGTGGAAAACAGATTGGGTGCGATCGTTTGAGGCTTTGCGGGGAGGAGGGCGGTTGTTTGTCGCGCCGATTTTGCAGACTTTGATTCTCAACCGCGCGCCGCGGGAAACTCTCGATTGGGTGGATAAAGTGGCGAGTTGGGACTTTCAAAGGATTGTACCCTGTCACTTCGATAGTGCGATCGACTCCCGGTCGCGTGAATTTCGCCAAGCATTCTCGTTTCTGGAAAAACACTCGCCTGTTAATTCCTTACCCGAAGACGATTTTAAATTGCTCAGGCAGATTGATGCGGGTTTGAATAAAACTGGTTTGGTTCCGCCTGCGAAAGACAAGGTTTAATCTTACATCTTGCACCATTGTTAAGAACAGGACAGTTTGCCCTAACTTGGGCCAGAAGTAAAACCCAATCCAATTCAACAATAGCTATGGCTTCACTAACCAAGAAAGTTCGCACATCACCCCTCCCTTGGGCAAAGATTCTCGTCGAAACTGTCCCCCCAATCGTTGAGCCAAAATGTGAGAGTGTTTTGTTCCCTGTTGTCCTTGTTCGGGTTTAAGTCCAGGGCCATTGTCTTGCACCTTGAGAACATATTGCCCCTGCTGATGTTCTCCCGTCACGACAATTCGAGTTGTTCCAAGAGCGTGTTTCCCCACGTTACATAAAGCTTCCTCTAACCACAAACAGAAATCCCGCTTTCTCTCCAAGGTGAGGTTAGTTTGCTCGATGGGGGCGAAATTCCGCACTTTGACTTGAATGGTCTGGAAATAAGGCAAATTTCGCTTCAAAGTAATGGCATAAACTTCATACAATAAATTATGCAGGGGGCGGTTGAGATCGATACAAGTGCCTTCCCCCAGACGGAGAATTTGTTCGGAATTAGGGGGTTCTAGGCTGGTTGAAACGGCTGCTGAGTGTTGCTCTGAATCCGCTTCATCGGTGAGACTGCGCCCCACTGCCCGGATCTCTGCATTCAGGCTATGCAAGCGTTGGAACAATTGTTGAGATGGCATCTGTTCTTGCTGCATATCCCGCAGGAGGAGAGCTAAGGTTTGCAAAGGGCCATTGTGGATTTGCGTGAAGGCTTGTTCCATTGCCTGCTGACGAATCGCCTGTCGCTCGACAATTTGAGCATAGTATTGGAGACGCTCGGTATATAAGCCCTGGACGATATCTTGGACGCGGTTATAAAACAGAATCAGGAGAATTTGTATCCCCATTGTTGGGCCGAGGGAGATGAATAAATCCAATCCTCGCGAAGTGTGAAGTTCTGACGGGTGCAGCAGCAAATAGGTGAGAATTGGGGCAGCGATCGCAATCCAAGCGATGAGAGTTGCAATAACCAATTGCTGGCGGCGACGCAGGGCGATCAGCATCACCAGTGTCAACACGAACAACGCTGGTGTTACGGGGGGCAGACTACCTACGAGGGTGGTGTCCGATGAGACGATCGCTTGTAGGGTATATAACCAACTGGGAACCACTACGAACAGTACCCCTGCTAATAAAGCCAGATTTATCACTTGTTGCAAGCTCTCTGGTTTTTTGTAGAGACGAATCAGTAAAAGCAGGCAGGCGATCGCCAACAACGGAGGTGTAATTAGATAAATGGTACGAGGGTGTGGTTGCAGTCGGTGCAGAAATGTAGCAATAGTTGCGCCAACCGTCGCCAAACTCAACATTGCCAGCACGACTCGGCGCTTTAAAATTAAAATATTGTATGGCTCATTAACCGTAGACATTGCTTGTTTAATCAATTAATCCAATTTTACGGGCACGAATTTGGGTTTGTGCCCGCATATTTTTACCTTCTTCCGGGTAGATTGAGAGTGCATCCTGAATCTTAGACCAATAGTGGCGAATCATCCGTTCGGACTTGTGCATAGTTTGGGCGATCGCTTTATCCTGAAGTCCCTCCTCAAAAGCGAGTCGCATTACCTCCAACCATTCGGGTTTCACTTCCAAGTCGGTTTGCAGGTCTTTGGTATGGGTTAACCCTTGCATAGCCCACTCCATCCGGGTCAGGAAGGTATCTATTGGCACGCTTTTGTCTGCGATCGTAAATCCGCCCTGATGATTGTCAATTTCAGGCATGATGCGAATCAATGCCTTGACGTTACTGCTTTGCACCATCAGGTTTAGCTGGGGATAATCCTGCATCAAGACCTTGAGCAACCCCAATCCCTGCTCAACATTGGCAGCCGTTCCTGATATCTCTGGAAGGGACAAATCCACAATCGCCAGGTCAGGCAAATGCTTTCTCACTTCGGTTAGAGCCTCCTGGACGGTTTGGCAAGAGCGGATTTGTGCCCTAGGAAAGCGATCGCCAACCAGACTAATCGTTCCATTGAGAAGCAGGCGATGGTCATCAACAATCAGAATCTCTACTTGCTGTTCTTGGGTGGAGTTATGGGACATTACTTATACCTGACGCAACAATTCGATCTTACGCCCGCGAGAGACGCTTACAGCCGCTAGCAATTAATCCTGGAAAGGCGAGGCCCTATCAGCTCATTACCGAAAACTGCAATGCTGATGACCGAAAATACCAACTCAACTTGTCTGAAACTACCAATGCTTTTGCCTGCCTAGTTTTTCGATACTGGAATCATCAAAGAAAACACACATCGATTTCAAGAAATAAAACGATGAAAGCTTACAACACCTTAAGCAAAGGTAGCAACAATAGTGACGTTAAATACCTGCAAGAACAACTCAATTTTTTCTACCACAGCTCTATTAGTGTTGATGGCTACTTCGGCGATATTACTGAAGAATACGTCAAGAAATTTCAAGCCGATTGCTGCCTAAAAGTTGATGGCATAGTTGGGTCACCAACTTGGAGTTACCTCGACGCCATTGTCCCTTATTCCCAGAAGCAGCACTCCACCTTGAGCCAAAGCTCTAGCAACAATCCTTCGGAAGTGAAATATCTACAGGCGCGGCTCAATCAAGCCAAAAGACAAGGGAAATCAGGGACAACGACGATTGCTGTAGATGGCAACTTTGGCAATACAACCGCGACGCGAGTGAAACAATTTCAATCCGATTTCCATTTAAGTGCTGATGGCATTGTTGGCAATAATACCTGGACAATTCTAGAAGACGCGCTCTTAAAAAGCTAACACGGCTGACAAAGCAATTACTAATGCCTAGCCAGGGTAAAGTCTGATTAGACTTCACCGGACAAAATTCTTATGTTTTGTAAAATTAAATCAAGAAGATGAAAAGACGAACATTTCTATCCGCAACAGGTTTGACAGGAGCTGCCCTACTTGGCTCTCAGCTTCTGAATAAATCCGACACTCCGGCTATTGCACAAACATCGGGATATAATAAAAAGTCGGAATATAAAAAGCCCAATATCCTTGTGATTGTCGTAGACCAACTACGCACTCCCCAATGGTTTCCAGCACAAGCCACTCTCGACAAATATCTACCCGCGATCGCAAAATTGCGAAAGAGTTCAGTCAACTTCACGCGGTACTATACAGCAGCAACAGCCTGCACGGCGGCTCGCGGCACATTGGTGACAGGTTTATACTCCCACCAAACATTTGTGATGGATACGCATTTGAATGAGGGTGATGAGAGTAGTAGCATACTCTTTCCAGCGCCAGCGCCAAGTCTTAATCCTGGCTTTCCTACCTGGGGAAAACTGTTGCGAGACAACTTTGGTTACAGTACGTGGTGGTTCGGTAAATGGCATTTATCCACCGGAAATTCCCTGGAACCCTACGGATTTAGTGGAGGAACTTATCCTTCCCCCAATGGTAATCCCGGAGAAGGTTTAGAAGTAGACCCTTATATTGTCAAAGGCGGTACGCCTCCTCAAGGGATTCAAGCCACCGCACAGTTCGCCGAGTGGCTCAATTCCAACAATGCCAAAAATACTCCTTGGTGTACGACCATCAGCTTAATCAACCCCCATGACATTTCTTGGTACCCCCAAGGGACGAAGGAAATACCCGCAGAAAGCAACCCGCCAAGTGTCTTCAAAGATAGAATTCCCAACTTTGAAAACCCCATCGGGTTAGCGAAAAAGCCCCGCTTGCAAGAAGCATTCCGCCGAGCAACAAACTTAGGGGCTGGCTACTTACCGCCAAAATTCGGAGAACCCTGGCTGAAACTGTTGGATTCATACCTACTATTCCAACAATTTGTGGACGCTGAAATCGGGAAAGCACTTGATATGTTAGAAAAATCCCCATTTGCCCAAAATACGATCGTCGTGTTTACCTCAGACCACGGCGAGTATGGCGGTTCTCACGGGTTGCGCGGTAAAAGTGCTGGTGTTTATGAAGAATCAATTAACGTTCCTCTTTACATCAAAGACCCAACTAAACAGTGGGTTTCCACCCCAGGAACAGAACGGACACAACTTTGCTCTAGCGTAGATGTTGTTCCCTTGTTACTTACCCTCGCTAGTGGAGATAATAGATGGCGTACCCAACGGACCTTCTCGCATTTAAAGACACGCTTGGATATTGCCCAAATCATGCGCCAACCAAATGCGTCCGGTCGCCCTTACATTCTTCATACGACAGATGAACTGATCTTAGATTTGTTGGGCGCTTTGCTACTCGCCGGCGATGCTCCAAATCATGTGATTGGATATCGCACAGACAAAGCGAAACTAGGAGCTTATAACTTCTGGCGTTCTGGCACCATCGATATTCAAACCAAAGGTATGGAAGCAGAACTTTACAACTACAGTACAGCTAGAGGAAAGCAGGAATTAGATAACGTCAGGAACTCTGAAGTTAGATTGTACTCTCAACTGGTGAGCCATCTCTTTAACGACGCTATTCCCAATGAATTGCGTAAACCTCTACCTACACCCGAACTGCAAGCCGTGCAACAACAAGCCTTAAAAGACTATTTGTCCTTCGCCGACCAGACAACCCGGACAAAAAGCAGGCTGGATAAAACAGATGAACAACTTCTGGCGTTAAATGCTGCAATTGCTAATTTGTAGCTTCGCGCCACATAGAGCGAAAAATTTTGGGGAACCTGAAATCGGCGGTGCGGTATAAAAACCCCATGCCTGATTCCGAAGCCACTGTTAAACCCTATCAATTTTGGCTTTAAGCACTGATGGAATTGTTAGGAATAATACCTAGTCAGTTCTAGAAGAAGCAGTCCGGAAAAGTTAATAAGGCTGACTTAGCAATTCCTAATTTAAGCCAGGTGAAGTCTGGTTAGACTTCACCTTTTTTTTGATGAAGCAGGGAAGGAGGAAGACTAATGGATAAGATAACTCTTGTGTCCAGCCTAATTATGTTTGGTACAGCGGGATTAATTGCGTGCGTTGTCTATCATGGACTTTGTTGGTGGCGACGAATGCGTTGTTTGGAACAACAACTGCTAACACAGCAACAGTTAATAGAGCTGCTTGAGGCAGAAATTCACAATGGTGCCTTACAAAGGCTGGCGTTCTTAATCAGAGAGCTTCAGATTCATGAGTTGTCCCAACAAGAGTTACTCCAACATTTACGCTCTGTTTATCAAGATGTTCAGGCTGCTCTTTCTGCTGACAAATCCCACTAATTTAAGATACCTTTAACAGCCATTCTCTGTTGAATTGCGTAGATTGGCTCATAGACATTCGGTGTAAGGATTCAGGTCAGAGGGTATTGACAAGTGTGACATTCTCGGCGGAATATTACAATTATGCAAAAAAACCTCCCTCTTGAACTAGACCGTGAAATCCTGATACAGTTGGCTCCGGAACAACTGGTGGAAATCATTGTCTTTCAGGCGAGCGTCACAATTAAACTAAACTCCCGAATTTTATAGCTAGAACAAGAAATAGGAAAACTCAAGGCGAGTAGAGGGAAAATGTTGAAATATCAACCTCAAATCCTGTAGGGTTTATTCGTTTAAACAAATCGCGCTTGACGAGTTAAGCTATTATCCAGGACATAAGCTAACCAACACTCGACAAAAAGGCGGATCTTCAAAACTGGATAATCATTTTTTGCTAGCCCTTTGAGGATATTTTTGACAATCTTGGGAAAGTGATTTACAATCATTATTAATAGATAGTTTTTCATCTTTAGCCCAATTTTAACAGATTTTGGGCAATTTTTATCACTTATTTATTCACTTTCAACACTTCGGGGTGGCTCGATGATTTGTGGTAAAATCAACCAAGGGCTTATAGCCCCAATATCCCGTACAACTGCCTAATAAAATTATTGTTAGTATCAGCCATAAATGATGTCTGATTCCTCTCGGTTGTCGAGGCTCGGGAACAGATTTAATTGCTTCAATTAAATTCATTGTTGATGCACTCCATGACTTGATAGTCTTACAAGTTCCAAATACCCGATCGCCTCTTCTATGATACCTTTATCCTGTGACAATTAATCTACCTTGCCTAACCCTCCTTAACAAGGGGGGACTGGAGTCTTCAAAGTCCCCCTTCTTAAGGGGGATTCAGGGGGATCGAGACTTGGATATAAACGAGAGAAATAGAGGGTTTTAGTCTTAAGTTGAGACGCTTTGAACACTGCCCTGTCCCTACTCAATCAATTTATGAAATTTTCAACTTAAACTCGTCAAACTTCACCACTTCCGATTCGGGTTTCCGCGTATCAAAATAGTAGCTGCTAACCGTACCCTCCCCCGTATCAAAAATAGTAAAAGCCGTAATATCATTGCTATCAATATACGGCAGCGGCCGCCCGTCTTCTCCCAACAAAGGCGCAACAGTCGGCACCACAGGTTCCAATCCGTTCGGGTCTCCAATAGCGCTGTAATCTTCCCGATATCCCGGCGGCACAAATCGGCGCTTTTCCCCCGCAAAAGCACCGTAACTGTTGCCCACATTAGAAGTTTCCAAAAAGTGCATTCCGCTGGAACTTACAAACCGATTCCACAAGTGCGAATGTCCGTAAAATACCAACTGCACCCCCGCTGTTTCTAGTAGCGGCACTACATCCCGAATCAGATAATCTTGCTGTTTCGGATACTCGTAACGCACCATTTTAATCTCGCCATCAAGAGCGCGATCGACTATTTGCACTGGATCGGTATAAGCAGGTACAATATTGTCACCCAGAGAATGCGGCGGGTGGTGAAACATCACAATTTTATATTTTGCCTGCTGGAATTGGGAACTGTTTAACTCTTGTTGCAGCCAAGTATATTGAGCGCTGCCCTTGACAATCGGCTCAAAAATATGCTGTCCGCAGCCCCATTTTTCGGCATTATTAAAATCTTCGTCCCGTTCGCGATACCTGCCTCTGGCACCCGGATCTAAATTCGGAGTCCGCCAGATATTCGTAACATACAAAGTTACTAACCGCACGTCCCCAAAAGTCACAGCATAGTATTTTTTTTTGCCCCCTGGTAAATTGAAAATTTCGTCATAGGTATCGCTATTAAAAGTATTGTTTTTCAGCCAGGTTTCGCGCACTGAAGGGTCATTATTGGGATTCAAAGATGCAGCACGTTGAGCGTATATTTTCTCGGCAGCGGCGCGGGGAAAAGGATCGTTAAATTGGTCACCGAGTGTGCTGTTGGTTGCAAAGCGACCCATAATTTCGTGATTGCCAATGGCGGGAAATAAAGGCGCGTGTTGGATCAGTTCGCCGCCGCTGTAAACGGTTTTGATGCCGTTTTTGTCCAGTTCGGAAAAGGCGCGACCTTGCATAGCGGGAAAGAAGGCGCGACCGCGATTTTCGTCAAACCATTCAGAAGCGCGATCGGGTATATTAATTAAATCTCCTGCCATAAAAACCGCGTCAACTCTCCCAATTGTTTCGGCTACTTTCTGGAGATTGGCTGCTGTCATAGGCATCAATTGATGGTCGGAAGTGAGGAGGATTTTAAGCGCAATTCCTGCTGCTGGTGTCGGAGAAAGAGTGAAAACTTTGCTGCTGACAGATGCGCCGTCTTTCCTTTCGCTGGTGACTCGATAAGGAATGGGAACACCGGGCATTAAATTGGGGACTTCTGCTTCATGGCGCCAGATGTCGCGGACAATTGGATTGCTATCAATTATGCTTTGTTTCATTTCATCGGAGATGCGCGAGTCTTTGTCTTCGCGAGTGCGGCTTAGCTTCGTAGTATTTGCCGTCACAACTTGATTCAAATTTTCGCCGTAGGCAACAGTGTTGCGAGTACCGGCAAACTCTGTGAACCAGACAACTCGCACCGAGTTGGCTGTTGGGAGTTGCAGAAACGGATCGGTTAAAAGCTGAGGTTTGTTAAGGTAAGATTGCATCATGAAACCTAGCAAAAGGACAATCAAAATCAAAACAGCAAAAAACCAGGGATTGCGAGAATAACCTTGAGAAATTTCTACTTTATTGGGCAAAGGCGTTAACATAAGTCATTAGTCAATCGATTTTAGATTTTAGATTTTAGATTTTAGATTTTAGAGGCGAGCCCACGGATAAATTCGGGGGTTCCTTTATCGGATACAGGTTTTTTATTTCTCCAGGGATGAATCCGGGGGCTTGTATCCTGGATGCTTTCGGTCATTAGTTGTAGGGGTGGTTTCACCAGCAAAACAGAACTCCCCCACCAAATACATATAAACCAGCCCCGCCAACTTTAAATTTTAAACTACCAACGTTATCAAAAAGTTAAAAAATTAGTAAAATATCTCACATCTAACAAACTTCAACCATTTTTTCACATCTTCCGGTCTCTCAATTCTCTTTCTCTGCGCCCTCTGCGCCCTCTGCGGTTCATTTAAAAAAAATTATCAAAAATGATTGAGACTTGTGATATAACATTCTTAACACCCTTCCTTCAATCTAAAATCTAAAATCTAAAATCTAAAATCTAAAATCTAAAATCTAAAGTCTAAAATGATTTAGGATTGCGATATAACATTCTTAACACCCTTCCTTCAATCTAAAATCTAAAATCTAAAATCTAAAATCCCATGACCCGCCACCTTCTCAAAGCTAACTGCAACACCGTACACTTAGGCGGTTTCTCTCCGAATATCGAACCTGCTTTAAGGGTGGATTCGGGCGATCGCATCGATATCGAAACCTATTCAGGATATTATGTTGCTGACAAGGCCCCGCCCGAATTTCTCACCCCCGAATTGTTAGATATTTGTCAGAATTTGCCTCCCAACCGCAAAGTTGGCCCCGGGCCCCACTTGCTGACAGGCCCAATTTATGTTAATGATGCCGAACCTGGAGACGTTTTAGAAATTCACATTGAGGATGTTTACCCGAGTTTACCAGTAGGATTTAATGCAATTCGCGCTGGATGGGGTTCTTTGCCTGAGCATTTCTCCGAACCTAAATTGCGGTTTATGCCGCTAGATTTAGAGCAAAAAATTGCAGAATTTCCCTCAGGTAGCGGCATTCGGATTCCCCTGCATCCTTTTTTTGGCATTATCGGCGTTGCCAATTCAGAAATCAACCGTTCTTCTATTCCTCCACAGCGCTACGGCGGCAATATGGACAATCAGGAACTCCAACCAGGAACGCGGTTATTTTTACCTGTTTTTCTGCGCGGCGGTTTACTGTCCATCGGCGACGGGCATTCGGCACAAGGAGACGGTGAAGTTGACGGTACTGCCATTGAAACTTCGATGAACGGCACTATTAAAATTATTTTACGGAAGGATTTATTGCTGGATTTTCCTTTTGCGGAAACGCCTGCTGATATTATGGTTATGGGGTTCGGGCGGACGTTAGATGAGGCTTTTGAGTTGGCACTAAAACAAATGATTTATTGGCTGCAAACTTTTGGGGGTTTGAAAGAGGAAGATGCTTATGTTTTGTGTTCGATAGCTGCCAATTTTCGGATTACGCAGGTGGTCAACAAGCCTCAAAAAGGAGTTCACGGGATGCTGCCCAAGTGTATTTTGCCGGAGGTGAAAATAATGGGTCATCGAGTTTGATCTGTTATAATAACACGGAAGTGATAAAAATATCACGATCGCGATCGCACAAATTACACGAATTTGTCACAGCAGTGGTCGATCGCGATCGCTATCCTGTTGAAAATTAAGCTTAAGATTGGATCGGTTGCACATTTTATCTAAATCGAACTCAACATGAAAAACCAGACTGACGATGTGGCAAAAAAAGATTTAGTCGATCGGGCTTTTGCGAGTGCAGCAATACCAGATCCGACAGCGTGGGTGCAGGAACATTATTTTCTGGCTAATTTCGCCGATACTCTCGCCCACCTCCAAGAACATTTGTCTGATGACAGTTGCGAAATCAACGAGAATGGCGACTCTGGGGAGGGGATATTATCGATCGACGCTAAAATTAGAGATATGTTGAGAGCTACTTTTAGCGACGACTGCTGGCAGTATGTCGAAAGTTTATTGTGAGTTGGGTAAAATTCATCAGTCTTTAGTCTTTGTATGTTCATAGCTTGAGCTCGTAAATGATACGATTTTCAAAAAAAGAATGCAACTGTAAGCTGCGATCTAAACTATTAGGTCATCCCTCATTCCCAATTTTCTAATCTCAAATATCAAATTTCAAATAATATCAGTTTCTTTCCCCAACACAGACTCGCAACTCAAAATGCCTGCGTGCATTTCCACTACAATTTGAGGTATTGTGATGCAGGAGACTTTATATCGGCGGGAAATGACTTTCGCTAGGAAATTCGATCGATCGCAAAAACGCCGCACTTTCTTCGGGCAAAGCAGTATTGATAAACATCCCGCTGCCCAGCTCAAATCCAGCTTGCTTGGTGACTCTGGGAATAATTGCGATATACCAGTGAAAGTATTTTGTTCCCCCTTCGGCGATCGGCACAGATCGAATAGTATAGTTGTAATCAGGATTGTTCAATCCGTAATAAAGCTTAGCCAGTACAGTTTTCAAAGTATCAGCAAGATCCGTAATTTCCCCATCAGTAAGGTCATCAAATGAAGAGGAATGTCGGCGCGGAAAAATCCAAGTGTGAAACGGTGAAAGTGCAGCGTAAGGGATAAAAGCCACAAAATGTTCACTCTCACAAATCACTCTTTCTACCGCAGCTAATTCGTCTTCCAAAGTCCGGCAAAACAGACATTCTCCCGTGTCGTCAAAATATCTAATAGCTTCGTCGATGCGGCTGCGAAATTGGCTGGGTACAACTGGCGTCGCTGCTATCTGCGAGTGGGGATGTTCGAGAGAAGTTCCGGCAGTTTCCCCGTGATTTTTGAAGATAATAATTGTTTCAATGTAGGGATTTTTTCTAATTTCTACATAGCGCTGGCGGTATACTAAAAGTATGTTGGCAACTTCTTCTATGCTCAACAAAGCTGTCGTCAAATCGTGTCGCGGGTGTTCTACAATTACTTCGTGAATGCCGATTCCCGCCATCGTGCGGTGAATTCCCGATGATATCCTCATCCATTCTGCTGTCGGGGAGAGTGCGGGATATTTGTTGTAAATTGCCCTGACTTTCCAGGCAGTACGATCGCCCAAACGGCAAGTTTCTAAGGTTCCGTCTTCCTCATTTCCCACGCAAAACGGGCAATCGATACGGTGCGGTGGCACTGCTGCTGCCAACTTTTTTTTGTTAGCAAATTGATCCGGTCTTGTCGCCCGTTCGGTGGCGATGATTACCCACTCTCTGGTAATTAAATTTTGTCTCAGTTCAGACACTTTCTTAGGTTCAGTTTCAGGGTCTCTCCGTTTCTAATTCTAGAGAACGACTTGTATTTTGTCACTCAGAAAAGCAAATTTATAACAAATCTTAATTTATCATTAAAGCGGCAGTTTATATACAGAAGTTAACAACATTTGGAGCCCGCGAGAAAGGGCGATTAGCGACTAAAGGTGTTTCCCCCGATGTTACAAAATATTTGTCTAGGCCTTATGGGTAAGCACAGATTTTAACCTGAGAGATTAAGCCAACTGCAACTGCACATTCTGCAACTTGCAAATAGCTTTCAAGACTTGCGCCAACAAGAGCGATCGCTCTCGGTCAATCAAATTCAATTCCGGTAAAATCTGATAAATACAAGGATTTCCCCGCGTCAGATACACAAACTGATAGTTACGTCCATTCGTGGTCAATCCCCAAACCGACGATTGCTGCTGCAAACTTTTATAAGTATAAGTCAGCAATTGCGGCAAACCGACCCAAGGATCGATCGCACTATTTTTCGCCTCGACTACCAAAATCCAAAACTGTGCCGCCGCTATCTCTGCATCCGGCTGATTTACGGCTAAAACATCCAAGCGCCCTTTAATTAAAGTATCCCCATCCTCAACCTCGATCGGGATGCTATCTTCCATTGTCAGCACGATCGGAATATCAAAAAATCCTGCTAATCTCATTAACGGTGAAAGTACTAAAAATTTAACGAGTTCTTCTGAAACTTTTCCGGCGGATAAGTAGCGTCGAAAGTCAGTTCTAATTTTTAATATTTCCTGCTGTTCTAATTCTGACAGCGGTTCCAGAGAGAAAAAATCGGTGAAGGCATCTCCTTCTCGCTCTTCCAATTTGAGAAGGCGGCGAACGTCGTTTAGAGAAAGTTGACTTGCTTCTAAATTTTGGGTCATGGCTTTAGTGCGATCGGCTGTTAATGTCAGTTATAAAATAAATTATAAAAGCATTACCATCCGATTTGTTATGATATAATCATACCAGATATCGCTCCTGTAAATCGGGTAGATTGTATGAAAGCAATTAAAGTGATGGCAACGATCGACGACCGAGGACAATTGTGCGTTGGGGAACCGCTCAAGTTATATCGCAACAGCCGAGCCGAAGTCATTGTGCTGGTTCCGGAAGTAACAGAAATTAATAAAGAGAAGCAATCTCATGAAGCCAACAACCAAACCACGCAACTAGAAGACTACTTCAACTTCCTGAGACCTGACGATATTCGGATCAAAGGTTCCCGTATTGGCATCGAAACCATTCTTTATGAGTACCTGTTTCGCGCTCGAACTCCCGAAGAAATTGCCAACATTTATACCTCCCTCACCCTCGAACAGGTTTATGCGACAATTTTGTACTACCTGCACAACAAAGAAGCAGTCGGTCAGTACATAACCGAGTGGCTGGAATGGGGAGAAAAAATGCGAGAAGAACAAACTCGTAATCCTCCTCCAGTTACAGAAAAACTTCGCAAATTTAAAGCAGAAAGAGAGGCAAGGAGCAAAGCTGATGCCAATCCAGTATCTCTTTGATGAAAATGTCGATCCTGCGTATGTCAACCAAATTCGCAGGCGGAATCCCGATCTGGTTGTTCTAGCAGTGGGAGAACTAACAGCACCTTCCAAAGGCACTCTCGATCCAGAAATTCTTATTTGGTGCGAAATAAACCACTTCATTCTTGTTACCAACAACCGCCGCTCTATGCCAGTTCATTTAACAGAGCATTTAGAGCAAAATGGTCATGTTCCAGGAATCTTTATCCTGAATTCCAAGCTGAGTATCGGTCAAAATATTGAACTACTGCTTCTGATTTATGAAGCATCATTTGATAATGAGTACCAAGATAGAATTTACAATTTACCAGTGCTATAACTTCTCATGCAGCTCCAACCTTGACCAAATTCCCCAAAGTCTTAAGGAAAATAAACATACTTTTGTCCCAACTTATGCACACAATAGCTAAAAAGAGTAACTGAACTAAAAACTAACAGCAATGTCACAAGATACGATCGAATCAATTCTGCATGAAAAACGGCTATTTCAGCCGCCCGCTGAATTCTCCCAAAAAGCTCACATCAAAAGCCTAGAAGAGTACCAAGCCCTCTACGACAAAGCCAAAGCTGACCCCCAAGCATTCTGGGCAGAACTCGCAGCCCAAGAATTAGACTGGTTCCAAAACTGGGATACCGTGCTCGACTGGCAACCGCCTTTTGCTAAATGGTTTGTCAACGGCAAAATTAACATTTCTTACAATTGTCTCGATCGCCACTTAACCACTTGGCGCAAAAATAAAGCCGCCCTGATTTGGGAAGGCGAACCCGGAGACTCCCGCACCCTCACCTACGCCCAACTCCACCGCGAAGTCTGCCAAATGGCGAATGTGATTAAGGAATTGGGAGTCCAAAAAGGCGATCGCGTCGGCATTTATATGCCGATGATTCCCGAAGCTGCGATCGCCATGCTAGCCTGCGCCAGAATCGGTGCAGTACACAGCGTTGTTTTTGGCGGTTTTAGTGCAGAAGCATTGCGCGATCGACTCAACGACGGCCAAGCAAAACTCGTCATCACCGCTGATGGTGGCTTCCGCAAAGATACAGCAGTCGGCCTCAAAACACAAGTAGACAAAGCACTAGCAAATAATGCCGTACCCAGCGTTACCAACGTTCTGGTAGTTCAGCGCACCAAGCAGCAAATTGACATGGAACCTGGGCGCGATGTTTGGTGGCATGAATTGCAAAAAACTGCCTCGGCAAATTGTCCGGCGGAACTGATGGATAGCGAAGATATGCTATTCATTCTTTACACTTCTGGAAGTACCGGAAAACCCAAAGGAGTCGTCCATACAACGGGCGGTTATAACCTTTATACCCACATGACAACCAAGTGGATATTCGACCTCCAAGATACCGATGTTTACTGGTGTACTGCTGATGTCGGCTGGATTACCGGACACAGTTACATAGTCTACGGACCGCTGTCCAACGGTGCGACAACTTTAATGTATGAAGGTGCTCCTCGCCCTTCAAATCCCGGCTGTTTTTGGGATGTAATTGAAAAATACGGCGTCACAGTTTTCTATACTGCACCCACCGCAATTCGCACCTTTATGAAAATGGGCGAACAATTGCCAAATGCCAGAGATTTGTCATCTTTACGATTGTTAGGAACCGTCGGCGAACCGATCAATCCCGAAGCTTGGATGTGGTATCAGCGCGTAATTGGCAACTCGAATTGCCCGATCGTCGATACTTGGTGGCAAACAGAAACCGGGGGAATTATGATTACCGCTTTGCCCGGTGCAATTCCTACAAAACCCGGTTCTGCAACCCTACCGTTCCCCGGAATTGTAGCTGATGTTGTTGACCAAGATGGCGAACCAGTAACTAACGAAAGCGGCGGCTATTTAGTGGTAAAACATCCTTGGCCGGGAATGATGCGGACGCTTTACAACGATCCCGATCGCTTCCGCCGCACTTATTGGGAATATTTGCACCCGAAAGATGGCGAATTTGTGTACTTTGCAGGGGACGGCGCGCACAAGGACAAAGACGGTTATTTCTGGGTAATGGGCCGCGTTGACGATGTAATTAATGTGGCCGGACACCGACTCGGCACGATGGAAGTCGAGTCAGCTTTGGTATCGCATCCAGCGGTGGCGGAAGCTGCGGTTGTTGGTAAACCGGATGAGATTAAGGGTGAGGAAATTGTGGCTTTTGTCACGCTGGACAACTCGCAGCAACCTAGCGATGAATTGGCTAAGGAATTGAAGCAGCACGTTGTTAAGGAAATTGGGGCGATCGCCCGTCCGGGAGAAATTCGATTTACCGATGCTTTGCCGAAGACTCGCAGCGGCAAAATTATGCGGCGTTTGCTGCGTTCTTTAGCTGCGGGACAAGAGGTTTCTGGGGATACTTCGACTTTGGAAGACCGGACGGTTTTGGATAAGTTGCGCGGCGGTTCGTAGGGGTATTTTTTAACCGCCGATGAACGCAGATGAACGCAGATATAATTACATTAGCGTTCATCTGTGATTTAATTGTTCGGTATAATTGAAATCGGGTGCATCCCAGTTTTGTAAGGGAGCTCGCATTCCGGCGGATAATTTATTAGTTATAAGCAGAGACTTACTGCCGGAATGCGAGCTCCCCTACGAATATATTTGCAAAAATGAGATGCACACTTGAAATATTGAAATCTTGCACAATAGCCAGAAAACGGGTTTCTTTGGGTTTATTGACAATGATGCAATATTTACGGCAATGTAGAGTGTAGGAATGTTAGAAAACCCTGAAAATAAAGTTTGGCTTGATGCAGACACAATCGTTGCTACTAGCGATCGGCAAGCTGCTATTCGTCGCTGCCGTGAGTTGGCAGAGTATAATGAATTAAGAGGCGAGGGGCGCTGCACTTTCTGCGGTGTCATTCTCAATAAGAGTGGTAAGTCATACCGCTGTATTTTTGAACGGGAGATAGAGGAATGAGTCAGATGTGGACTGAAGAGCAAATCAGACAAATAATCCCAGATATTGATTCACAGTTAGACGACAGCGATATTCCAACGGTGATTATTAAGGGTGAAGGTAGCAGTATTTTTCTCCAGTTTGAGAACCGTCGCGAGATTGAATTTTTGATTGCCCAATTATCTAACCTACTTATTCATCACGAGGAATTAGATATGGGAGTTACTGTTAAGGGGTATGTGACAACATTTGGTGAGTATAGCTCTCAATAGGCTGCAACACTACTTCTGAAAGAAATTTGTGATGCGATCGCCCGCATACTACAGTTAGGCGATCGCTCTTGTGTTATCCAAGATTCACGGTTATAGCAAAAACAGCTTATTTACCGCGCCACAAATGAACGGCATCGGGATTAATTTGCGACCTTACTTGCAGCCAATCTTCTAGCAAGTAGTCATCATCTACTGCTTCAGAATGCTGTTCGTCTTTGAGAATTGCCAACACGTGAACTCCTGACGGATAGTTGACATGACGGATTTCTGGGTCATCTCCTAAGTCTTGAATTTTTGCTAAAATGCGATCCACAGCACCGGCAACAGTCAAATCGACGGCCAGAATAATTTGACCGAGTTTAGCACCAGGTTTTACACACTCTAGAACAGCCATTATTCTTTCTCCTTGTAGTTGCAACGGTATACTTGAGGGCGATTTTCGACTTTTCGGGGTTGAGTTACAGATTCTAATTCAACCCGGTAGCGGCTCGTTTTTGGCACTCCTGTTTCGCTTGCTTGGGGTTATCCGCTAAAATCGGCTCATCCCAACGTTCTGGTTCTTTTTCTGGATCTTGAATCATAATTAAATTACTCGTTTGTTGGACGTTCAACTTCGGGGAAGTCGTCTTGGCATGGTGCAGCAACATTCTGCCAAGGCGCATTTATCTGCTATAATTGTACTGCATTTTTCAGTATAATTGCAGTATGAGTAAAAATGTTAAAGTTCTAACCATCCGACTGCCTGAAGTAGAAATGCTTCGGCTAGAAGCTTATTGCGCGAACAGCGGTAGAACAAAAACCGATGTGATTCGCGAACAGATTAGGAATTTAAAAGTTGAAGATAAGTCGCTTCCCCCAGATTGATAACCTTGGTTCATTAACATTCTTTGAGACGCGCCATGTTCCCAGAAACCGTACATTTGCAAATTCCTTTTCAAGTTTTAGTAGATGCGATCGCCTCCCTCCAACTCGAAGAAAAACGCCGACTTTGGCAACTCTTAAATGAAGAAATTACTCAAGCAGAAACCAACCAGCCCTCTCAAGTTCTGATTCAAAATAACAACGGATCGGATTACCAACCCACAGGGGAAATCTTGACTGCGGCAGAAATACGCAATCGCTATCCCCGCGAGTGGGTGCTAATTGCTGATACTGAATCCGACGATTTATGGAATGTGATTCGCGGTGAAGTCTTAGCTCATTCACCGGAGCGAGAAGAAATAGACCGAGCTTTGACAAAATTTAAAGATATTCGGTCAATTTCTATAGAATACACTGGCCCTATTCCTGATGAATATTCGGTGCTGTCGTGACTTCACAAAAACTTTATAGGTGCTCGCGTTACGGAAATTTACTCGTCTTAAAAGCTGCTGCCTCTAGCACAAGTAATACTGTCAGACAATTCAGATTATTAGTTGATACAGGCTCAACTTATACCGTCTTGCGGGTAAATATATTAGAAGCTCTTGGTTGCGATATCCAAAATCCTCTACTTAGAATTAGGACATCAGCAGGTGGTGGTATTGTGGAAGCACCAGTAGTAGCTGTGCCTTGGTTTAATTGCTTGGGCGAGCGTTTAGAAAATTTTCCTATAGTTGCCTACACGTTACCTGCGACCACTTTTGTAGACGGTCTGCTAGGGATGGATTTTCTTGCTCCTATGCAAGCTGTTATCTATGCTAAAGAGGGAGAGATTCGCATTCGTTTATGACTTATCTAGAACTTCTATATTTTGATGGCGGAAAGTGATATTGGGGAAGCTATTAGAGCGTTCCGTCGAGAGATGTAGCCGATCGCAAGCAATATTTTAGCGTGAGTGGAGCGATCGCCTGCATACTACAGTTAGACGATCGCTCTTTTGTTATCAAAGATTCAATGAATTATTTGGCTCATCTATTCTTATCAGAAGGGACGCCAGAATCCCTGATTGGCAACCTCTTAGGAGATTTTGTCAAAGGTTCTGCCGTCAACCTTTATCCCGAAGAAATTAGAAAGGGCATCGATTTGCACCGCAAAGTAGATAGCTACACGGACTCTCACGCCACAGTGCGATCGAGTAAAAGCCTTGTTTGCGCCCATAGACGCAGGTTTGCGGGAGTTTTGATTGACGTGTTTTACGACCACTTCTTGGCTAAAAATTGGCTGGAATATTCAGAAATTCCGCTTCCGGATTTTTCTCGCCATGTCTATCAAGTCCTGCAAGACAATCGCGATATATTGCCTGAATCTCTCCAGCGCCTGCTGCCAACAATAATTGCCCGCGACTTGCTTTCATCTTATCAGGAAATTGCCGAAATCGGCATCACTCTTACAAGAATGTCTGCCCGAATTAAGCGGACAAATAACTTAGCAAGCGGCATAGAAGATTTGACAGCTAACTATCAGCGCTTAGAATCGGATTTTCGAGATTTTTTTCCCGATTTGATAAAATACGCGACTGTTAGCAAATATTAATACAAACAACAAAAATTACAGTTGCTATTAATAGCGAACTCGTGTATAGTTATACCCATATGTGCCTCAAATCTCAAGTGCAACAGGGCTCAAAATATGGCCACCAGAATTCCGAACCTGCAAGTAACTAAAGTAGTTGATGGTGACAGCATCAAAATTTCTCTCAACGGCAAAACCGAGTCTCTGCGCCTAATTTGCGTCGATACAGAAGAAAGTCATTCGGGAGGCTCCAAACCTGTAACTGCGGCGGGGAAAGCAGCTTCGGAAATGGCTAAAAAATACTTTGCGACCGCTGGCGGTGGACTTGCTAAAATTGACATAGAATTTGATACAGATGATTCGGTTGAAGTAGCTCTAGAAAAACACCGCGATAACTACGGGCGTCTCCTATGTTACGTACATAAAGATGGAGAAAATTACAATCTTAAACTGATTGAAGAAGGCTGGAGTCCCTACTTTGTCAAATACGGGCGATCCCGATTGTATCACCGCCAAATGACTGAGGGTGAAGCTGTAGCAAAAGCCTACAATTTGATGATTTGGAATCCGATTACCAATGCTAAAAATACCTCTCGCAATTATGCTAATTTACTGCCTTGGTGGTCGATGCGAGGCTCTATTGTTGAAGAGTTTCGGTTGGCAGAAGCAACCGCAGGAACACTTTCTGTGAGGTTGCACTACCCGAAAATCTTAGCTGCTTCTGAGAGAGATAAATCTATTACTATTTTCTGCGATTTGCAAGCTGGGATTAATAAATGGATCGGCGGAAGTGCTCTGATTTATGCTGGATCGGTTTATCATAAATTAGATTTGTGGATACCGGATGCTAAAACCGATGAAATGGCTCCATTGAAGCGGCTAATCGAGAAGCGTTATGCGGGTCTGGGACGCGGATATGTGTATGTCAGTGGTAAGGTAGAACAATACAAAGGGAAGCCTCAAATAGTTTTGAAGGATATCAAACAACTTTCAGACTTTCCCCGATAATATTTTAACTAGAGTTAATTTTATCAATCGTTTTTACTACATCTAATTTTCTTAGGAATGAGAATTAAATAAAATCCACTTTTCCTGTTTGTTGTGGGATGGGCGTCCCGCCCGTCCCCGATAGACGGGCGGGACGCCCATCCCACAAGAAAAAAGGGAAATTATTTAATTGACGATCCTTAGGAAGTACGATCGCGCAAATAAATAGAGGATGATGCTAGGAAGCGATCGCCCTCTCTTCAGCTATGATATTCTATTTATCCAGAGGTGTAGGAAAATTTATTGTTGCATTGAAGGAGTAGTGAAAAATCTACATCCTAAGGGATTTGTGCGTGCAGATTGATTTTGAGGAGTGGTTATAGGAGGACTAGAGTCAGAAGGTGTGCTATTCAATTTTGAGACGGTAAAAGATTTAGAATTGTTAGGAGTTTTGCCGATGTTGCTAACAGAACTGTTAGTAACATCGGGTGACTCGGTACTTGTGATATCCTGTGTTTCAGTTACATCGATCGGCGATTTTACCGTCGTTTGTGACTGACAGGGATAGGCAGTCATAGCAGAAATTACAGCAAAGCTCAGACACCAAAAATAGCCCGTGGATTTAATCATATTTATCTAAACCTAAACTTTAAAGAAGTATTACTACTGCTTATTAATAATAGATTAAGTGAGAAAAAATTATATTTCAAGCGTGTTAATGCGTATTTTTTTAAACTTAATAATTACGTATTTGTATGGAGGTAAAAAATATCCAAACGGAGAAATTACTATTAAGTGTAAAGTTTCAGTAAAGATAGCGGGTTTTTACTGAGAAAAAATATTAGGACATCCCGCTGGGGTTTGAATTACTGTCGGCTGACCGAAAAGGACTTTTCTCGCTTAACAGGCAGGATGCCTGTTCCACAAAATAAAATTTTCTTGTGGGCGGTTCCTCCGGAGGGGGTTGACCAAAATTGTTTGCAATTGGCGATTCGATCCAGTAATATCGTTTCCGGCTGCACTCGAATGATACAGAGGACACGGCACTGCCGTGTCCCTACAATTGATCGTGGTAGGGACACGGCACTGCCGTGTCCTCCGTTTATATCATTCCGATGAAGAGCGGAATTGATATCAACCCGCCGTCACAGCATTACACTCTTAAAAAGAAAATGAAGTTCTCAATACACCAACTGAGATCGGGTCGCTATCGGGAGTGTGACCGGGTTGAAAAATCAAGATCAATCCAGGGGTGACGCTGATATTATCATTCACCTGCCAGCGGTAGAATACCTCTACATGAGTAGTCGTTCCGGGTTGCCCGCCCGATCGCCCTAAACCCGTATCTAAAAAATCAGGAACGTTATTGCCTGTAGGTAAATTGCTGCTGACAATTTTAGGCGGTTGCCCGATATAAATTCCTCCTAAATTTCCTGATTTAAACAAATCGGGGAAATTGACAAAAACCATATAATTTGTAGTTGCTACCGTACCAGATTTACCCGGAATGCGAGAATTAGTATAACCAGCCCAACCTCCCAAAGAAACTCGCGATGAAATGCGCCAGTTTAAAGTTGCTCCAACTGCATTTGTTTCCAGAGGTTCGGACTTATTTGTGCTAGGATTGATAGCAGTCAATTGGCGATCGCCTGCCAAACTAATCAAATTACCATCCGGCGAATAATCGTTAACATAATAGACAGTAACATCAACTGGATCGGCTGGTGTCAGAGTTAGTTGTAGACCCAATGTATTGTGTCCTTTAGACCCGTTAGAACTAACAAAGAATCCGGGAATGTTAGTAGAATAAACTGCTTGCAAACTGGCTCGATTCGCAAATTGCCAGTCAATGCCGATGCCGCCTAAACCTAAACCAGTGTTCAAAATAGGGTTTCTTTGGGCGAAGGCAGAAAGGGGGCCGGAAGCTGCACTTTCGGCCCGATTCGGCCCTCGAAAAGCTGTAATCATGTTAACTCCTGCTGTCCCTGCAAACACTGCCAATTTGTCACCGACCAGAAAGCGGTAGTTGAGGTCGCTGATAGTAAATCCAGGAGTTTCGCCTAAATTATAAGCAACGTTTACGTCTTCGGTTAATTGTGGTGAATTGCTTCCGTTCTGGTTGTAAAAACCGATTAATAAGTTACTGCGGGGACTAAATTGAGTGGTTAAATATAATTGAGTGAAGTTGATCGAGTTGACATTTGTACCGGGGTCTTTGGTATCCCTTTTGCCGTCTCTGGGAGCGCGATCTGCACGGTTGGGAGTGCGCCCTTGTATTCCAAAAACGGTGAATCCTGATAGCTTAGTTGTTGTTGAAAATTGATTGGCTTCTAGTTCGGTAGCTCGCGCTTCTAGGAGGTCGGTTTGACCTCGCAGCGTGGCAATTTCTGCGGCAAATTCTTCTTGCAATTTTTGCATTTTTATCAAATCATTTCTGTTGACTTGATTTTCGGTTTCTTTGGCGGTGTACTCCCGGATTTTATCTAAACAAGCATTGATTCCGGCTGCAAATTCATAGCGGGTGACGGCCCGGTTTCCGCGATAGGTTCCGTCGGGGTATCCAGCTATGCAGCCGTATCTTTCTACTAAGGATTGCAGTGCTTGAAATGCCCAGTCTGTCGGCTGTACGTCGCTGAGTTGGGAAACTGATGTAACTTGTTCTATTGAGTTGTCAGCAGGGTAAATTAATGGGGAATTTTCTAATTTATTTTCTTCAACTAACGGAGGTATTTCTGCGGGCTGCGTTTCGCTGGCTTCGGATATGTGAGTTTCTATCTCACTCGCTATAGGTAGGGGCGGCTCCGATGTAGGGTTTACCGGTGAAGTTACATCTACATTGTGAGAATTTCCGACTGATTGTCGATCGGGATTACGATCGAAATTATCCGGTAGATTATTTGTCGGTGCGGGTAATTGATACCATTCATTAACTGGATATTCGGAATTTGCACTATTTGCTGTAGTTTCAGGATCTGTCGTTTCTGCTAAGGCTGAAATGCTGAATAATGCCTGCAATCCGAATCCTACGATTAAGCTGCTCAGGATTTTCCCAATTTGTCGATCGCACTTATGATTTTTCATTTTTATTATAGTTTGTGAGATAGGGTGAAAAAAGTGAGAAAAAGGGCGATTCCCTACGGGATAGCTACCCTTCACGCACTATTCTAGATGAAGGGCGATCGTAAATTCCGTTTCTTCTCCCAAAACTGACGAACCAGTCAAACTGCCACCCTCGGTTTATTCAACTATGTGACGGCTGATTGACAATCCGGTTCCCGTTCCTTTCCCAACAGCTTTTGTAGTGAATGAAAAGTCAAAAATGTCCGATATTATTTCATCATACATTCCTGTCCCATGGTCTTTGATTGTAATCAAAATATTGTGCTGTCGCTCGGATAATTAAGCCGTAATATTAATGATGTTGGGTGCGGATGCAATCGATGCCAAAATACACCATTGCTTAGCTTTTTATAAAGCATCAAGCGCCTTTTGCAGTAAGATTCATAAACACCTGATTCAGTTCCAAGAGCATTTAAGCAAACTAATCTTTCCATAATTTTTGATGACTTGAATTGCTTGCTGGTTATTATGGGCCTTCAAACGGTGCTGCAAAATCATCAAAGTGCTATCAATGCCTTCCCGGAGATCGGCTAACACTTTATACTCGCTGTTTGCACGGTAAACAGTGCAGAGCAAGTTATCGGTTAAAATCGTTCAGGAAACACAAGCGATTTTTTTAGCAATCGCCAACTTTTTAACTTCAGTATCATTACGGTTGACAAAGCAAAAATATTAAGAGTCTTTAACTTATTTAACCAGTTAATACTATAATATTATCACCGCAAATCTGTAGCTGCCAATAGCGGCGCAATCAATCCACACTCCAGAGACTTAAAAGCTATGTGCCAATTACTGGGAATGAACTGCAATGTTCCGACAGATATTTGCTTTTCTTTTGAGGGTTTTTCTGCAAGAGGCGGCAAAACGGACGTTCATCAAGACGGTTGGGGAATTGCTTTTTTTGAAGGTTTGGGATGTCGCCTTTTTATAGACTCTAAACCTGCGATTGCTTCTCCGGTTGCTGAAGTAGTGCGTCGCTATCCCATTCATTCAACTAATGTCATTGCTCACATCCGCAAAGCTACCCAAGGCGAAATTGCTCTGGAAAACTGCCACCCTTTTATTCGGGAACTTTGGGGGCGTTATTGGGTGTTTGCTCACAACGGAAATCTGGAAAGTTTTCATCCTGAAAGTGCAGGATTTTACAAACCAGTTGGTCAGACTGACAGCGAAAATGCATTCTGTTTGATATTAGAAAAGCTGCGATCCACTTTTCCTCAAAGCAAGCCTGTTTTAGCGGAAATTTACGCGGTACTGGAGGAAATTACTAAAACTTTGGCACAACACGGAGTTTTCAATTATTTACTTTCTGATGGAGAACATTTGTTTGTGCATTGTTCTACAAATCTGCATTATATTGTGCGACAAGCACCTTTTGCTAGCGCGCACTCGATCGACGAAGATGTAACTGTCGATTTCCGGGAACTGACAAAGGAGGACGATCGCGTGGCTGTTATTGCCACTTTTCCGCTGACTGATAACGAAGTTTGGACGCAAATTAAACCTGGAGAATTGCTAGTTTTTCAGGATGGTTGCCCGGTCAATTTTTGGTCGCTGGAGTGAAGTTGAATAAGCGTTATGAAGCGGCTGCAAAATCCTTCTATTGGCGCATCCTGGGATCGTGAATTGCCAACACAATATCTTTCTTGGGAACCCCTGCACGCACCAAATCTGTTGCAATTCCATCTTCTGTCCAGTCTTCCTAGATCCAGAATTTGCGATCGCGAATCCGAACTTTGACAGTAAATCGATTTTAGATTTAAGAATTGGAGAATTAATGACTGTTTTGTTCGTCGGTAATCAAGAATGTCTCGATGTCTGGTTGAGGATGGCGGTACAATTATAGATACTCGGTTAAAATATGCTCTATTACTTTGGGATACTCAGTTAGTCGATCCATTGCACTATTTCCTCTACTATCGATCGACCTTTTTCCCTATCGCACTGCGCGAATTGCGATCGCATCAAATCCCTGATTCAGTAAAAGCTAGGTTCAAATCATCAATCAACCCCAATTGTTGGGCCCACTCTGTTAAGTAACCCCGATCCAAATTCTCAGATTAGACTTTCAGAATTCCCAAAACATCATTCCATTGTTTTTGAGACTGAGACTGTTGCCGCCAGAGCAGTTTTGACAACACAATATCTTCAGGAGAAGCAACCCAAAATTGTTCTACACCAGCTTCGTCAAGCGCTTCTAATCGTCGTCTTGCCATTTTTGAGCGATCGAATTCAGTATTAGAATTCAGCACAATATCAGCGTTCAATACTAAAGTCATGTGAGTGACGCTCAACACCATCCCTCTACCCTCTTGAATATCTTTTACCGAACCCGGAGGGCAGTAAAAACCAGCCGTTTCTAGTGCTTCAACTAATTGAAAAATATTGTCCCGGAGCAATTCAATTACTAAATCTAAATCGCGTGTTGTTCTCGGGTCGCCATAGACCGAAGCGGCAACGCCTCCTGTAATATAATAAGAGACACCTAATGTTTCAAAAATTGGGTGCAGCAGTCTAGCAATTTCGCTGGGGTCTTGCGTCCACATAGAGGGCTCACTGGTGGGGGTTAAAATTGGCAACCACTTGCTACCTAATATCGATCGAGCAAATCGCTCTTTGTAGGTTGAGAGACAAGCTTTTTTCATCCCGCGCAAGCTAACAGTTTTTGCCCAACGATTTAATTTTGCCCCCATTTGCCACCGTTGGGAATTGGTGAGTTGCCGCAGTAGGTAAAAATCAATTGCATCAGCTTCAGGAGTTTTATCATCCGACTGGGGACGGTATCCAGGTTTGATGGATATTTTCGGTATGGGTTGAATCATTTTGCTTGTTGATTTCCCTAATTCTCTATCAATTCCACAGTTGGGACAAGGGGAGAGTTTGTCCGGTAATTGCCTCATGGAAGCCTTGCTGAAGCCCTTCGAGGACAGTTTCAGTGGGGTCATCATCCGGATCGATGTCAGTGTCTTCCGGTACTAAAACAATAATCCGAACGTGGCTGTGGCTTACAATAGCAAGGGGTCGATCGATACAAAGCATCCCTCGACCGTCAATGTTTCCGGTGGTTTCAATCGCTTTCATAATATAAGAAACTCGATACAGTTCACTCAGAGAATAAATCTTCTAAATCTCGGTAGCCGCTAACAACCCGCAGAACTTCAATTCCTGCTTCAATCGGACTGTAGAAAATGAGGTAATCGTCGATCGGGAAACTCCGTACATTTTCCATTAAGGATCGCGAATTAAATAACTTACAATTTTAATTGTTATGGTGGGATGGGCGTCCCGCCCGTCCAAAAAGGGCGGGCGGGACGCCCACCCCACTTTCAAGAGTGTAAGTTATTTAATTCTCATTCCTAACTCATTGCGATTCCGTCCCATACTCGGAAACTTTGAGAGAGTTTGACACTTATCGTTAATTCTGTCCAGAAAGCTTTCTGCTGCATCAAAACCGCTGCGATCGGCAATATAGTCCATAATGCTTTCTATGTCCCGACTTGCCGGAACTGTAAATCTACAAATCCGATTCATATATCTGCTTGGGTGCGACGTTTTTGCAGCTTTAAGCGCAAACTCCGAAACATATCTTCAGCATCAATTAAGTAGTTAGACAGAATTAATTACACAAATATATGGTAGAATGATATTCCCGGCAAAATTATGAGTTAATTAGAAT